>VXZL01000308.1:0-5816 GCA_009845505.1 Candidatus Poribacteria bacterium
CACAGGTACTCCTTCAAAAAAAGGCATCGACAATGTTTGAGAGTTTAGGAAATAGGTTACAAGGCACCCTGAAAAAAATCAGAGGACAAGGGAAGCTCACAGAGAGCAATATCTCCGATACCTTGCGTGAGGTGCGCCGTGCCTTCTTGGAAGCAGATGTTAACTATAAAGTCACACGTGAATTTATAGAGCAGATTAAAGCGCGCACACTTGGTCAAGAGGTACTCGGTAGCCTTACACCTGAACTTCAGATTGCCCGAATTATTGGCGAAGAACTGACCCAGTTGATGGGCAGCAAAGCGGAAAAGATTAACATTGCGCCGAGTGGTCCTACAGTCGTGATGCTTGTTGGGTTACAAGGTGCCGGTAAAACAACGGTAGCGGCGAAATTAGCACTCAGGTTTCGCAGAGATGGACGGAAACCCCTGCTCGTTGCTGCGGATGTGTATCGTCCTGCTGCTATTAAGCAGCTGCAAATCCTCGGTGAACAGACGGAAACCCCCGTGTTTTCGATGGGGACGGAGCCCTCACCGGTTGAGATCGCCGAAGCTTCGGTCAAGGAGGCTTTGGCACACGGACACAACTGCGTTATTATTGATACTGCTGGACGTTTACACGTTAATGATGAGTTAATGAGTGAGCTTCGGCAGATTAAGGAACGTGTGAACCCTTCTGAAGTGCTACTTATCGTTGATGCGATGACAGGGCAAGATGCTGTAAATGTTGCCGAAAACTTCAACAACGATTTGGACATTGATGGCGTGATCCTCACTAAAATGGATGGTGATGCCCGTGGGGGTGCTGCCCTCTCAATTCGTCATATTACACACAAACCGATCAAGTTCATTGGGGTCGGAGAAAAAATTGAGGCAGCCGCATTAGAAGAATTCCACCCGGAACGGATGGCTTCACGCATCTTGGGGCAAGGCGATTTTCAAACTTTGCTTGAGAAAGCCGAGGAAGTCTTCAGTGAAGATCAAGCAAAAGAACTCGAGCGTAAACTCACAGCCAACAAAGGGTTAGACTTTACCGATTTTCTGACGCAACTTGAGCAGCTGAAAAATATGGGACCCTTGGATCAACTCATGGATCTCATGCCCTTTAAAAATCAGTTGCCGGTTAAGAATCTCACACCCGATGAAAGCCATCTACAGACGGCGAAAGCGATTATTCAGTCAATGACGGGTGAGGAACGGAGGAATCCGCGGTTGTTGGACAGAAGTCGGAAACTTCGCATTTCCAAAGGGAGTGGAACAACAGTAAATCAGGTGAACATGCTGATTTCACAGTTACAGATGATGAATCGTATGCTGAACCAGCAGGCGGCGATGGCAATGCCGCAAATGGGAGCCGGTTTAGGTGCAAAGAGGGGGCGGAAAATGGGAGCACTTCCCGGTCAGAAACGTAAAGCGAGAAAGCCCCGAAAACGCAGACGCCGTAGATAACAATGGGTACGACTTAAATCTCTGCCTTTCTATAAACACGGCGTGAATGCCATCAGGAGGTATTTTTTTGGCAGTTAGAATTAGATTACAACGACACGGTAGAAAGAAACGTCCTTTTTATCGACTCGTCGCAGCTGATGCGCGGGCACAAAGGGATGGCGCGTTTTTAGAACGCCTTGGCTATTACAATCCGTTAACGGATCCGGCAGATGTTTTCATCGATGAAGAGAAGGCTTTGAAATGGTTAAGGCGTGGCGCACAACCGACTGACACGGCGAAACGTTTGCTTTCTAAACGTGGGATTTTGATGAAATTTGAATACGAAAAATTAGGGCGCCCGATGCCAGAGGCTGCTGGCGACGCAGCGGTTCCTGAGACGGAAGACGAACAATCCGCTGAAGCTGAAGCAGCTGACGCACAACCTACTGACGCTGAAACCGGCAGCCTGCTCACTGAAGCAGCACCCGATGAGGCGACACCTGAATCCGACGAAGAAGCGTAACGTCTCTTTCAAAAGATTCCGAAGAGACAGGCAACAGACACATCTACTGAAATGCGAAAGTGAACTATGTTCAAAGATTTGATTGAATACATCGTAAAATCTCTCGTCGATTACCCCGATCAGGTGGTCGTCCAGGAAGTAATTGGCGAAACGGTGGTTATTGTAGAGTTGACTGTCATGGAAGAAGATTTAGGGAAGATCATTGGTAGATATGGACGTACCCTTAAAGCGATAAGAAGTGTTCTCTATACGGCAGGATTGCAAGCGAATAAGAAGGTTATTCTTGAGTTGATTGAACACCCAAGATTAGAGGAGCAATAGGAATTTCGTTTACGACGCGCGGTAGACGCATCAGCAAAGAATGTAGGGTGTCGCTTGCAAGCCTATATCAAAAATGAAGATTGATGTTCTCGCCTTGTTTCCAGAGATACTCGCGCCAGCGTTAAAAACGGGTATCCTCAGACGCGTTCAGGACGCCGATAAACTCACCGTCAACCTCCATAATCTTCGCGAGTGGGCGACCGACAAGCACAAGTCGGTTGATGATTATCCTTATGGCGGGGGCGCGGGCATGATTCTTAAGCCGGAACCTATCTTCGCTGCGATTACGGCGTTGAACACGCAGAAAACGGCGCACGTTGTATATCTGACACCACAAGGTGTACCGTTGACGCAGGCACTTGCGGAATCGCTCTCTTTGGAATCGCACCTTATTCTCTTGTGCGGACGGTACAAAGGCGTAGATGAGCGAGTGCGACATCGGCTGGTTACAACTGAGCTTTCTATCGGGGACTATGTTCTTAGTGGCGGGGAAATTGCTGCGCTCGTTTTGATTGATGCTATTGGTCGTGTCCTGCCCGGCGCGCTTGGTGATTACGAATCCGCCCACGTTGATTCGTTCAGCCATGATTTGTTGGACCACCCGCACTATACACGACCTGCAGCGTTCGCTGGCATGAATGTTCCTGAGGTTCTCTTGAGTGGAGATCATAAAGATATTGAAAAATGGCGGTACGCGGAGGCACTCAAACGCACTGCAAAGCACCGTCCAGATCTGCTCCAGAAATTCGAGTTGAATGAGGAAGACATCGCTATTCTCAAAACTGCTGGGTTGGTGGATTGAATCGAAGCAGTAATCGCCTAATTTTTTAGAAGGTCATTTGCCAACCAATGGATGTGGTGAGATCTATATTATACAAGGAGGAATAATACAATGAACTTAATTGAATCTGTTGAAAGCCAATATGTGAAAAGTGATATTCCTGAGTTTGGTCCTGGGGATGTTGTCAAGGTAAACACCCGTATCCGCGAGGGACAGAAAGAACGTATTCAGACGTACGAAGGAACTGTTATCCGTCGGGCACACGGTGGATTACGCGCAACGTTTACAGTCCGACGTGTCGCTTTCGGTGCCGGAAGTGAAAGGACGTTCCCGCTCCATTCACCGAATATTGAGAGTATTCAGGTCGTTCGATACGGAGCCGTCCGCCGCGCGAAATTATATTACTTGCGCGATCGTACCGGTAGAGCGGCGCGCGTCAAAGAACGCAGACAGTAGCCTGATAAAAATGAATGTTTTTGAACTCGCTTGTCAGCAAAGCGGGTATAAACAGATCGCGGGCGTTGACGAGGCGGGCCGAGGGGCGTTGGCAGGTCCCGTCGTTGCCGCTGCTGTTATCCTACCGACTGCTTGCTCCCTTGACGGTCTCAATGATTCAAAACAGTTGTCTCCAAAGCAACGGGATCGACTCTGTGACGAAATCCATCGTGTCGCTGTAGCAATTGGGGTTGGTGCTATAGATAATCAGGGGATTGACCGTCTAAATATCCTGAATGCCACCCTACTGGCGATGAAGGAAGCCGTTGAAAATCTCACACTGCAGCCCGATTATCTGCTCGTTGACGGTTTATATCTCCCGCAAATAGATATTCCCGGTGAAGCGATTCCAAAGGGTGATAGCCGAAGTTATTCTATCGCCGCAGCCTCCATTATTGCCAAAACCACGCGCGATAAACGCATGATTGAGTTGGATCGCACCTACCCAAACTACGGGTTCCTCAAACACAAAGGATACCCGACCTCACAACACCGACAAGCAATTGCAGCGTTTGGTGCGTCCGACGTTCATAGACACACCTTTAAACTCCTACCCGATGATCGAATCGAACTACCTTTCTAATACCATTTCTAAAAGTTTATATCACATTAACTGCACCGTTCACCTAAACCCCGGTAGGTGCGGTTGCCCAACCCCACCGGGCATAACTAACGGAGAGCCTACATGGACCAATCACGTTTAAATGTCGCAAAGATTGGAGAAGCATTGGCAGTCGCGCACTTCAAGGCACGGGGGTGTAAAATCCTTGCACAGAACTACCGGGTAGGGCGCGGGGAAATCGATCTAATCGTTAAAGACGGACAATTTATCGTCTTTGTGGAGGTAAAAACGCGGAGAAGTCTTAAATTTGGGTTACCCCAGGAGGCTGTAACGAGACAAAAACAGAAACAGATCTCCAAGATAGCCTTGGGATATCTACAAGCAAAAAACCTCTGGGATGCGCCTTGCCGTTTTGATGTGATTGGCATCCACTTGTCATATCAATCTGAACTGTTGAATCTTGAGCACATCAAAAGTGCATTTGAGTTTCAGCGGTAGCAGGTACCGCTGACTTGCCAATTGTTGTGGGACCGCTGGCTCTTCTCACACGGATACTGTTGTATTCGTCATGTCAGGTTTATCTGTCGTCAGGACAAGATCTGCGTTCTCGTCTACTAAAGGTTGGATTGAAAGTTGATACCCAAGTGCCTTCAGAACAGTTCCGAGCGTGTCAATCAGCGGTGTATCCTTATTGGATAGCGCGGCTGCTAAGGTTTGTGGCGAAATATCCGTGTGTTGAGTGAGTTCGGATATCCCGCCTTGTGCTTCTACGATTGTTTTGAGTGCTTCCTGAACTATAACAGTGTGCCCGAAACTGTAATAGTCATCAAGAATAGCTTGGAGGTAGTGAATTGCCTCCTCCCGGTCGGCAAGGTCTTCGATGAGACACTCTCGCCAGGTTCTCATTTCTCTCATAAGTTTTCCTCCTTGCATTTTAGCCAATACCTTTTTGCTCGTGCTATGTCCCTCGTTTGTGATGATTTATCACCACCACAGAGGAGAAGGATAATTGTATTCCTAATTTCACTAAAATAAATCCGGTAACCTACCCCGAAGTGGAAACGCAGTTCAAGTACCCCCTCACCCACCGTTTTGACATTCCCGAAATTTCCGAGTCTGAGTTGCTCCAGTCCTGCTCTGACTCGGGCTCTGGTCTTTGTATCCGGAATTGATTTCAACCACTCATTGAAAGGTTCTTTACCGTTTGGAGTACGATAGACTTGTATGTTTCGTAAGTGCGCGGTATGCATTGTTGATGAACTTGGTTCACAGCTTCAAATATTGGACGGTTTTGGTTCATACGCCGGATAGATTTCTATATCCGCGCGACTAATCATCGTACCGACATAGAAGGTTAGCCAGTCTCCGCAGCGTTCAATAGACATGAATTCATCTTCACCAGCGATGTATTCGTGGAGTTCGACCTCAAATTTCGCTTCCCCTTCAGCATCGGTAACCGTGAGGGTTGCCGGTACAACGTCCTGCCGACTGTATTCCACAGCGATATCGGCTTGCTCGTTATCCGGGTCTGGAAAATAAAGGGTCATCTCGTCTGGCAAGGGATCGCCGAGTTCAGATTCACCATCGACAATCCACCGAGAAATCTCGTAATCTTCCTTCGTTCCTGCCACGTGGTCAACACCGACCACAACCTCTTCCTCAGAATCCCGGATATGGTACATATAGCGACGAAGTGCCTCGCCTTCATAC
>VXZL01000308.1:5826-13035 GCA_009845505.1 Candidatus Poribacteria bacterium
TTCGGGTGACAAGTTTGAAGGCGTGGGAAGTATCTCCCGTCTCCTCGTAGGTGATGATGTCGGAGAGTTCAATCATGCTATCAATCGGAATGTCGACGAGTTCATGCCGTTCCGGCTTTTTTGCGTCAGCGTCTCTCCGCTTGCCGAACAGTGATTTTCCGCCTTTTCTACCAAATAGTGCCATCCGACCACCTAAAAATAGCCTTTGTTGTACATCACCAACATGATAACGCCAACAACGATGATACCTCCGATGATAAGGAGGAACCATGTTGCGCCTGAAGTTTGCTTTTCGATAACAACGGTGCGCGTTTCTGGCGGTGCGCGTGTTGAGGGGGTCGTAGAAGCGGATGCAGTGACTGTCGGTCTGTCTTCAGCAGCTGCGAGGAGTTCTGCTTTGAGTGCCTCCTCGTCTGGAAGTTCGTCGACAGTGAAAACTTCTGCGTTTTCCCCGTAAAATTTATCAGGGTTTTCTTCTACATAACTTGCAGTGTAATTTTCGTCGGCGTTCGTGCCAGGGTCTACATAATTTGCGTTAGGTTCAATGCCCTGACTCTCGTAGTAGTCCCGATAGTATTCGTATTCCCTCTGTTTTTCGGCACTCCAGTGCGACCGGTCATAATCTCGATGGTGATAGTGCCAGAGGTAACTATGGCGAATGGCATGATTGTAATAGTCGTGGAAATAGATACCGAATAAGAGGTTGTTAAACGCCATAGATGCAGTCAGACTGTACATTGAATATCCCATCATGGGATAGTAGCCCCCAAAGTTATTGACAGTGATAACTTGTCGCTGCTGCCGACGGGCGCGGGCAGTTTGACGATTCGCGACCCGGTTTTGGCGTTTCAAACTCCGGTTTTCCGCCTTCAGTTGCCGCACCTGCTTCCGATTTTGTGCTGTCGCTTGCCGTTGTTGACTGCGTGTTGCGTTCCGCGTCGCCGTCGTGCTTCGGTTTGACGTGCTACTCGGTGTAACCCGAGCGCGGTTGGTAGCGGTTTGCCGCTGTCGTGCTGTGGTACTTGCACGTGTGCTCGTGCTTCTCGATGTACTACTTCTGCTGTAGCTGCTCCCTGTACTACGTGTTGTACGAGATGTTGAGGTGCGTGGGCTTGTGGAACTTCTACTTGTAGAAGACCGGCTATAAGACCTGCTGGAAGAGCGGCTCGGTGTATAGTTCCGTTTACTTGAACTCCGGCTGAAACTCCGGCTGCGACTGAAACTCCGCCCCCCGCGCCGCCGCCTCTCTACAATATCCGGCGCAAAACTAAACAGAAAGACAACCAGAACGGCAAGGACTGAGAGTTTTTTAAATTTATGTGGCACCCTGATCTTCCTCCTTGGATTTTTCGCGAAAAAACTTGACAAAAGCTGCTGAATTTGTTAAAATATTTCTAAAGATGTACGCGAGTTGGATTGATTTCGTTTACGGAATCCGCCTCGCTTTTAAACTTATGTGCCTGTAGCTCAGTTGGATAGAGCGTTAGCCTCCGGAGCTAAAGGTCGGGCGTTCGAGTCGCCCCAGGCACGTTTAAGGCTTCAAATATCCCTATGTTATTAGGATACCATAGGGTCAGGAAAAAGTCAAGCGAAATTACATAGGACTTACGCACTAAAAGATTGATAGATGCAGTTCTTAACTGCCCCTATCCCAGGGATAAGCATCTTTGCTGTCCCAAGATATGTGTCTCAGCTCAATTTTGCGTAAGTCCTATTTTTTTACCGAATACCAAAAAAGGAAAGATATGGCACTTGACGTACGCAGCGAACGGCTTTTAGAGTTGGTTGATGCCGAGGCGGTTATTGAACAACTGGCGACGGGATGCCAATTCACTGAAGGACCTCTCTGGCACGTTACAGAGCGGTTTTTGCTTTTTAGCGATATTCCCGCAAATGAGATGCGCCGGTGGGACGCAGATTCGGGAATGACTGTTTTCCGTGACCCATCTGGAAAATCGAACGGCTTGACTTATGATAAAGGCGGACATCTCATTGCTTGTGAACACGCGAACCGAAGGGTCTCGCGGACGACAGCGGATGGAGAGGTTATCACAATCGCCTCTCATTATGAGGGGAAACGGTTGAACAGCCCTAATGATGTCGTCGTGAAGTCTGATGGCAGTATCTATTTCACGGATCCCCCTTACGGGTTGAGCGCATCCTACGGCGTCGAGTCAGAAAAAGAACTCGATTTTCAAGGGGTCTATCGTCTATCACCCAACGGGGACACATTGACGCTTCTCGTTGACGACTTTGACAGACCCAACGGTCTCTGTTTTTCACCTGATGAATCTATCCTTTATATCAACGACACCGAACGCATGCATATCCGCGCGTTTGATGTGCAACCCGACGGTACAATTGCGAACGGTCGCGTCTTCGGTGAAGAAGAAGGGGACACCGGCAAACCTGACGGAATGAAGGTCGATACGCACGGAAATGTCTACCTAACCGGTCCCAATGGGATTTGGGTTTTCGCACCAGACGGAATGCATCTCGGAATCATCCTCGTCCCTGAACGCGCAGCGAACTTGGCTTGGGGCGGTGACGACTGGACAAGCCTTTTTATCACAGCGAGCACCTCCCTTTATCGCGTGGAATGCAAGGTAGCAGGAGTCGCGGTACCATAATGTCGATGAAAATTAATATTAAACGCATAGACAAAACCCTCCCGTTGCCGAAATATGAGACGGCAGGTTCCGTTGGATTCGATTTAATCTGCCGAGAATCAGCGGAAGTGCCACCAAAATCCATCGTCCTCATCCCTGCGAATGTTATTGTTGAAACACCTCCAGGTTATATGCTAATGGTCTGCGCGCGAAGCAGCACACCCCGCAAATTCGGCTTAATGGTCCCACAGGGCGTAGGCATTGTCGATAACGATTATTGTGGTGAAGAAGATGAGTTACAAATTCAGATTTACAATTTCACGGATGCTGTGGTGAATGTTGAAAGAGGCAGTCGAATCGCACAAGCGATTTTTGTGCGTGTGGAGACGGCGGAATGGAACGAGGTTGAACAGATGCACTCACCCTCTCGTGGAGGATTTGGTAGTACAGGTCAATAGATATGGAACAGTATATAAATGGGCTTCGGCAGATATTAGATACCGGTGTTGACCGACCGGGTAGAAACGGCGTAACCCGAGCACTCTTCGGCATGCAAATGCGCTACAATATGGAAGACGGGTTTCCTGCTGTAACCACCAAAAAACTCGCGTTCCGGTCCGTAAAAGCGGAACTCTTAGGTTTCCTGCGCGGCTACGACCATGTCGATCAGTTTCAAAAACTTGGCACACAAATCTGGGATGCAAACGCTGAGGCGTGGGGACGTGGTGGTTACCTCGGACGGATATACGGCGTCCAATGGCGTAGGTGGAAAACAGAGAACGGGACAATCGATCAGTTAGCCAGAGTCATCGAACAAATTCAGACGAACCCGCATAGCCGTAAACATATTGTCACAGCGTGGAATCCAGCAGAATTAGATGAGGTGGCACTCACGCCCTGCCATATCTGTTTCCAATTCGTCGTTGCAGATGGCAAACTGTCGCTGCAGATGTATCAACCCAGTTGTGATATGTTCCTGGGTGTCCCGTTTAATATCGCCTCCTATTCGCTCCTATTACACATGGTCGCGCAGGTAACAGGCTTTGCGCCTTATGAATTCATCCACACTTTAGGGGATGCGCACATCTATCATGAACACTTTGAAGCCGTCAAAACGCAATTGAAACGAAGCCCTTATCCGCTCCCGCGCCTCGAACTAAATCCAAAGATTAAGTCGATTGATGCCTTCAAGATGCAACACATCCGATTAGAAGATTATCAGCACCACGATGCTATTCGTGCACCAATGATTGTTTAGAAGCTGTGAGAATGTCCGAGTCAACGCAGAAGAATGTTGTAGTAAACTTACGGTTACCTATACAACTATCCGTTAACAGAAGTGTGTTCGTAGTAGGGCAATTCATTGCCCGTTGTGCTCGAAAGTGCTATGGTATTTTTCTACTTCACTGTAAGAGCGTGTTGTGGGATGTGATACTGACTGGGAGGCGAACATGAAACGGCAGATAGTTTTGATAATCGGCATTGCACTGCTCCTCGCAAGTTGTGGCAAATCTAACGAAAATGAATATGCAATGGCGCGCTTGGCGGATATGATAACAGTTTATTGGGTGTTACCAGCGCATTCAGAAATTGCCAATTTTGAGCTCACGGACAACGTCTTGGAATTGGAAATTGATATGGGGGACATAGCCGAAAAAAATGGACACCGTATTCTCAAAAAGAAGGAACTCCTTATTCCGATCGGCGCGTGGCAGGTGTCGTCATCTTTAGCAATTGCAGGAAACTGGGAAACGCTTGAACTCAAAGGAATGAGCAGACTGGATGAACTCGCAATCTTTCATATCGAAGTTCACCCCATGATGGAATCTACTTCAAAAATGCGCTTTAAGACGCATATTATGTGGAAGTGGATTGATGGAGAATGGAGAGAATCACCCCAGATAGTTCCGTTTAAAGGCATCTATGTATCATCTCGTCCGGAGAGGTATCTTCGCAATCTCGGTGAGAAGTCATCTGGACGTTTTGAAGCGGCAGAAACTTTTCGATCTGGTGACAGAATTACGGCGTATTGGCACAGCCCCGGCAAACCTACAAAGTGGTCCAATCTTGCGCACGCAGAAAGGGGATATATAGGCGGTGGGATATCAGAAAAAGGACTGAGACTCCCCGATAATTGGATCCAACGCATGTCCATCGCAGATGTAAAACCCCATGAAAATATAACGTGTATAGGAGTCGGAAAAACACCGGAGATTTTCATTGCATATTTCCGCGTCTCATCCAATGCTACTGACTAAGAACGGGGACGCGTGAGTTTGATCCTCAAGATGAAGAACTCGAATTTTTTCGCCGTGCGTTTGAAAATTTAAAATACAGAATTTGGCAAAACAATGGCTCAAGAACCACGCATTAACATTGACAGTCCAGAACAGAATGGGAACCATCTGGAGCTTGAGGGATTAACGCCGCCTGAGGAAGCCTCCCTGCTCATTCAACTCGCCTTTGAGGAATTTGAAGAGATTATAATGAGCTATCCGCATCACGCCGCTTACTGCTTCGCGGCGATCACCCGGCTCGCGGGTACAAATGAGAATCTCTCAACCTTCGCGCGTCGACTTGGAATGTGGCTCTGGGTGGAAGTACTCGCCTTTCAGGTTGAAGAACCTTTAAACCTCAAGGAGCTTACCGAACATCTTGAAACCGATGTGGAAACTGTACTAATCGGAATGGATGAACTCGTGGAGATAAGAGAATTTGATATTGAATGGAAACGCAAACGGGAAATTAAACTCATCCCTCGTATGTCGAAAGAGACAGTGACCCTGTTTGCTGAGCACGTTATCAGTGGGATAGAAGCCGGGCAACAAGAATTGGGAATGGAATCCTAAATGTTAATTTCAATGATTGCAGCGATGGACAAAAATCGACTGATCGGCAATGGGCCCAATATTCCGTGGCAAATGCCAGTTGATCGACGACATTTTCGCGACATGACGGTCGGAAAGCCGGTTGTTATGGGACGTAAAACTTTTGAAACCCTTAAGCGACCTTTGGGCAAACGACACAATATCATCCTCACGCGGAACACGACTTATAAAGCCCCTAAAGGTTGTAACGTCGCACATTCAGTAAGGGACGTTCTTGAACTTTGTAAAGAAGCGGAAGAACTCATGATCTGTGGCGGAGCACCTATCTATGAAGCCTTTTTGCCGCACGCCAATCGACTCTATCTTACACAGATTCATGCCACATTTGAAGGGGATGTCTATTTCCCGGAGTTTGACATCACAGCGTGGAGGGAAGTAAAACGTATTGACGGCGGATCTGATGAGAGAAATCCTTATCCCTATAGTTTTCTGTTTTTAGAACGAAAGTAGGGATAGGAATGCAGCAGACTCGCTGGCGAGGTTTCCTAACCTCGCCTAAGGACACGTGCGAATGGAAACACTAACGATTGTAAACGGTGACATTTATACCCCAGCGCATTACGGACAGGGAAGTATTGTTATTCAAGGTGACACAATTTCAACCATAACAACGGACGCGCTTCAGCCAACAGGCGAGACTTTTGATGCTTCTGGTTGTCTTGTTATTCCCGGATTAATTGACGGATTGGTACACGGCGGCGGTGGCTGTGATAGTATGACTGGCGAGGTCGAAGATGTTGCCACGATTGCCCGTGCGCATGCCCGTAATGGTGTTACCTCGTTGGTGTTAGGTATATCTTCGGGGAGTATGGCGCAGATTAACGGTGCCTTAACGGCTATCGCGCACGTCGCTGACGAGCCAGTGGTGGACGGTTCGCAGATCTTAGGTTCGTACGTTGAAGGAAAGTTTGGAAGCCTCGCGAAAAATGGAGCGCAGAACGCAAAATACATTACGCCACCGAACTTTGAAGAATTCCACGCAATGTGGGCAGCTTCTGATGGCACCTTGAAAGTCATCTCCATAGCACCTGAAAACGATGAAAATCTACAATTTATCAAACATCTCGCAGCCTACGGGTCAGATGCCTATAATGACATCATCATCGCTATGGGGCACACAAATGCGACATACCAACAGGCGATGGCGGCGATTGATGCTGGTGTGACGCGCGCCACACACACCTATAACGGCATGAGTGGTATGCACCATCGGGCACCCGGGGCAATTGAAGCAGTCCTCTCTCACCCAGATATTCATGCTGAACTCATCGTTGACGAACACCATGTCCATCCGTTCTGGGGCAGCCATTTGATTCGGCAGAAAGGAATTCACGCTGTCGGGTTAATTACAGATTGCACCGAGCTTGCGGGTGTGCCTTCTGAAGACTGGCAGGCATCGGCAACATACATTCCTGAGATTGATGCGTATCGTCTCAGCGATGATATGATTTCTGAAAAGGATACTGCCTTTGAAGCCGGTAGCACCGAGAAATACGTCCGTAACGACGCTATGTGGCTTGATGTTGGTAAACCGACGGAGCGGCTTGCGGGTGCGACGATTACGCTTATGGATGGGGTTCGCAATGTTATTAACTGGGGTTATTCTCTCGAAGAAGCATTAACGATGGCAACATTGACACCCGCACAGAATTTAGGGGTCGCGCAGTCGGTCGGCGCAATCGAGACTGGGAAGACAGCGGACGTTATTATTG
>VXZL01000235.1:0-5084 GCA_009845505.1 Candidatus Poribacteria bacterium
ATTTTTCAATCTCTCTGATAAAATTTGACAAAAGTGCTTAAGACATGTTATTATGGCTAATATTGAATCCATCTATAACACAACTTTTATGGTAGATCTTAGAATTAATTGTACATTCTGCGCCGGTGCGGTTAGAAACCGCACCTACCGGGTCTGGGCGAAAGGTGCGGTTAGAAACCGCACCTACCGGGTCTGAGCGAAAGTGTGTAGCTATTCTTTGGATTCACCATAGTATAGCACGGGTGCGAGATTAAAAACAATTTGAGAAAGAAACACCGAGGAAACTTTATGGAGATGAACAGCGCAAAACCGCCGCATCTTAAGACGAATCCAAAGGATCTCCCCGCCGTTTTAGGTGGCACGCCGGTCTTTGAGACATCTCCTGACGCGCCGTATCCGAAGTTAGACGAATGGAAGCAAATTAGAGAAGAAGAAGCACAGATCGTTTATGAAATGACCTTACGGAACGAGCTCTCCGGTGCGTCTCCAACTGTTCAGGAATTTGAGAAAATCTGGCGTGACCGTCACCACACTCGATTCGCATTGAGCACTACGAACGGTACAGCGGCATTACAGAGCGCGATGTTTGGGGTCGGTGTTGGTCCTGGGGATGAAGTGATCTGCCCAACGTATACATGGATGGGTTCAATTACACCGGCGTTGGCATTGATGGCGACACCGGTTTTTTGTGAAGTGGATCCAAGAACACTGCTCATTGATGTGGCAGATGTTCGGCAGCGGATCACACCCCGCACAAAAGCAATCGTGGCAGTCCATCTATGGGGCAATGTGTGTGATATGGAGGCACTGATGGCACTCAGCACGGAGAGCGGAATAGCCGTTATCGAAGACTGCTCTCACGCACACGGAGCCTCTTACAAAGGCGTGCCGTGTGGAAGCATTGGTCAAGCGGGTGCCTGGAGTTTACAGGGTAACAAACCCGTTAGCGGTGGTGAAGGCGGGATGCTTGCAACCAACGATACAGCGATTTTTGAACGTGCGTGTCTACTGGGTCAGGTCAATCGTCCGATTAGTGCTATAAGCGACGCAGCACCAGATGAATTGCGGCATCCGTATCTACCACCGATGGGACTCGGCGTTAAATTCCGTGCACATCCGCTCGCTATCGGCATCGCTTCCGTCCAACTGAAAAAACTTGATGAACTCAACGCGAACCGTCGCGCCTATATTCAAGAAATCTCGGACGGATTGCAGGAAATTCCAGGGGTTTCGGCTGTTGAAACTTGTGAAGGCAGTGAATCAGCAGGATTCTATGGCTTCCCGATTCGATACCACGCAGCGGAAATGCACGGACTCTCAGCCCCAGCATTCGCGGATGCTCTCCGAAAAGAGGGGGTCTTGGCAAATAATAACCCTTATCCACTCCTTGTTGGCGATGGTGTCCCACTGTTTTCAGGTAGTCTGCCAACAAACAGCAATCCCTACCCACTTCTCCACACCTTGCCGCTCTTCACACACGGACTCGACATCTACGAGAACAATCGGGGTCCTCTTTGCCCGGTCGATGCGGATGGCGTGTTTGAAACTTATGCAGCTGGGGATCTGCCTGTCACCGAAAAAGCGTGTTCTCAACTGATATTTTTGCCGTTGTTGACGAAACCCGTAGCAGGTGCTGTATCGGGAATTCTGAATGCTATTCGCAAGGTGTCCTTACACAGTCACTTGATAAATGCTCGAAGTTAAGGGTAGAAAATGCCCATAGAATTTTCAGCCCGAACCCGATCTAAGAATATTCAAACACTGAAGACCGAACCGTTGGATGTTTTGGTTATTGGGGGCGGTATCGTCGGCGCGGGTGTCATCCGCGATCTTGCGCTCAATGGAGGCATCAAAGCCGGTTTAATTGAACAAGGGGATTTTGCGAGCGGAACGAGCAGTGCTACCTCACAGCTGATCCACGGCGGGTTTCGCTACATCCTGAAACGCGATATTGATCTCGTCAAGCAGTCTCGTAAAGAACGCGAGATTCTTCTGCGCATCGCGCCGAACCTTGTCAAACCGATTCCTTTAGCCCTTCTCTGCTACAAAGGTGATCCGTATCCGTTGACAGGTATGCAATTCGCTGCGCACTACTATAATTCGCTCTCTCAAACAGACAAGTCAGAGAAATCAACAGCAATTCGGGACACTCAAAAGATTCAACGACTCCTCGGATCTATCGCCACGCGTACCCTAAAAGGTTGTGTTGTATTATGGGATAGCATTGTTGACGACGCGAGATTAACCCTCGTGACACTCAAAGATGCCCATCAACACGGTGCGATTATCACCAATTATGTTCGGTTCCTCGGTTTCGTCAACCAACCCGATACTGCTGCTAACAGCAACCATATCTACAAGATAATCGCTGAAGATGTTATCACTGGACACCGTTTTGAAATCTCTGCCCGAAAAATTGTATCGGCGACAGGTCCTTGGAGCGACCATGTATGGCGTAAAGATCCGAGTTATGACGGGGTTCCGCGCCTCGTAACGAAGAACGCAAAAGGTGTTCACATCGTCTTACCCAGATGTGGAACAGAACACAATTCAGGGATGTATGGTTTAGTCACCTTCACACGGGGAGAAAAACAACAGGGCGGCAAACCACGCGTTATTTTTATTTTGCCCGGTGCGTATAATACTTCTATTGTCGGTACGACTGAAACGACATCTGAAGAAGAACTATCGGCGGTGCGTCCATCAGCAGACGAAGTAGCGTACCTACTTTCAGAAACGCAACGGATTTTTCCTGAAAAAACGCTCAATAATAATGCTATCATCGCTGCTTACGCAGGCACGCGTCCGCTTATCGCTGCCAATCAACAACAGCGAAGATTTTCAAAAAGCGAATTCGTTTCGAGAGAACACCTCATCACAGAAAGTCCAAGCGGGGTAATGTATTTGTACGGCGGGAAACTCACGACACATCGACATATAGCAGAAGAAACGGTAAATCGTCTTGCTTTGTCTTTGAACGTTTCTCGTCATTGCAAAACCGACACCTGTCCATTACCTAATGCGGTAGGAGAAGTGTCAAACAGAGACCAAAACCACGAGTCATACGGGAATCTTGATACGGCGCGGCTTATTAAACGGTACGGTGAAGGGTATCGCGCGATTCAAGACTTCATCAGTGCCGATCCAACGCTTGCCGAACCGATTACGCCGTCTCTGCCGTTCACAAAGGCAGAACTCCTTTACGCCTGTTGGGGTGAGATGGCGATAACGTTGGAGGATCTTCTCTGGCGACGCACTCGAATCGGTTGGACCCGAGGACAAGGTCTTGACGTCACGTCTGAGATTGCACAATTCTTAGGTGAGAAAAACAACTGGCATCAAGATAGGATCAGGGCAGAGATGGAAAAATACCGCGAACGTATCTGCTGGTTAAATGCCAATCTGTAGGACCTACAATCAATAATTGGTCTGGACCGTATAGATAACGAGGTTAGAAGACCTCGACAGCAGAGGAACACGTTAAGCACTACAGACACAGAAAAACTATGGAAGTTTATCGTTGGGAAGATCGGAAATTTGGGAAGCTGGAACCTTTACGTTTTGGCGCAGAACGCGACTTTGAGGACCTGCTCGAAAAAGACGCAACGCTGGTCCTTGGTGAACCACTTTGCGTCATCAGCAGACAACCCCCGCTGAGTACATCAAAACAGAAAATTGACTTGCTGGCACTTGATCGACAGGGCAATTGCGTAATTATTGAACTCAAGCGCGGGAAACCTTCCCGAACAGCGATCACCCAGATTCTCGAATACGCCGCTGGGGTTTCTCAGCTCTCTTACATAGAATTAGAGCAGCTCGCTTATCGATGGTGCCAACAACAGGGTAAAGAGTTTTCGTCACTTACGGCACTTCACAGTGAATTCTTTGAATAAGAACCGGGCGATATTCGACCCTCGGCATTCAATCAACGGCAGCGATTAGTCCTCGTCTCGGAAGGGGTCGATACACGCGTTTTGGAAGTCGCCGAATATCTACGCACGCTTGGGTTGGATCTCACTTATATCTCCTATTTTTCTTACCATGCCCCAGACGAAATTTTAGTCGCTACTGAAACCGTCTTAGGTGGGAAACTCGTCAAGGAAGAGGAACGGACCTATCGCACCACTGCAGAACAGTTCATGACCCTCACATCGTTCGTTGAGACCTTACAATCAAACGAGGAACTTCTACAAATCGTCCATGAATTTTTAGCGTACGTTGACACGTGCGGTGCCACCCTTCGGCCGCGTATCGCCAAGCTCCGCATGACGATCGGTGGCCGCTGGTGGCTTGATACTTACCCATCAAGAAGAGCAACCCACTTCCGCGTTGATGTTCATGCCGACTTTACGCCGCTCCACATCGTCGAGTGCAGAGCGAACTTGCCTAACGTGACAGTCAAGAATTTCGGTATCTCATTCAACATCGCCTCCAAATCCGATCTCGATTATGCCATCGAGATTTTTGAACGCGCCCGGAACTCTATCCTATCTTCCTCATGATATAGGCGAGCGTTAGGTATATAGCGATCTTGATGAACTGGTATTCAAAGTCATAATACAAACGCAAGCCGACGGATGGGGTGAGGTATTCCAAGTCGTTTCATTGCGTTGGGTAAAAGTTTTTTTCTAGAGGTAGTGAACTTTTTCTTGCGGATTGCCGATTTCCAGTCCCTTTCGTATTTTCTTGTGGTGCCCTTTAACTGGGCAGCATGGAGACTTCTGAGAGACTCAACCCACTCCTCTACCGGAAATATTTTTTTTTACTTCATCTTGCTTTCTGCCGTTGGTTTATGTTGAATGAGATGTGCCCCTATTTTGGGCAACAACCATACTCCCGTTTTTGTTAAACCTGATTCGTATAATTTCTCTATAATCTGCTATGACTTCGCTTGGCGGAATTGTTTTTCCATCAACTTCTACCCAGGCATGAGCTGCAAAGTCAAATGGTTTGACAGCAATGACGATTTCACATTCTTCTATGCTTGAGAAATTTATTAAAGTGGATGCTGTTACAATGGACAGAATGAGACATTTTTCTTTTTTTTCTAGCCAAGAATATATAGCAGAAAGTAACTTTATAAC
>VXZL01000235.1:5094-13027 GCA_009845505.1 Candidatus Poribacteria bacterium
GGTCTGTTCATTCGCCAGAGGGTTCGTTGCAACTGTGTCAGTTGTTTCAGTTTAGTCCGCTTCGCCTTGCGGCTAAGGTTTAGGTCCCAAAAAACAGCCTGAATGGATATGAAAATTGTAGCAAGTCTTTTCACTATATTTCCTCATTTTTTTTGAAGTGAAGACAGGATGAAATAGCACTTACTGTTTTGCTAACCAAGCCTCACAAGCGAAAGCTTTTACGATAAATGGAGTAAACTTGGTATTTCCGCCGCGAAAACTCTGGAGTGCAGAAATAAATTTGTCTCGGTCTACAAGTCCAACATCATACAACCTAGCATTCTGTTGGAAATAAGGGATAATGGCCGGCCACTCTCGATGTAATCCCTGCAAAAGAATGGGATTATGAGGGTTCTCTTTTTTTCGCTTAACAACCCGCTCCGGAAGATATGACTGTGCAGCTTCCCGAAGCACAATTTTTGTGCTTTCATTGCTATGGAGGTTTTGCATGGGCAAAGCAGCAGCGACCTCAAGAATACGTGGATCAAACAAAGGACTATGATGCAGATATGGTGCTGGGATTCCAACATACGGACGGGCTGTTCTGAGACAGAATTCCATACGTTTCTGGACCCAGGTTTTCGCCCGAAACCCTCGGAGAGGACTTGCATGAGTCAACTGCGAGTGGGAAAGATATTCAGGAGGGATTGGCACAATTCTTTGAGGTCTTGTGGGGGCATGGCGCATTAAATCCATGTATGAGTGCTCCCCATTTTTCACTCGGTTATTAAGTCTTTTCAAAGTGCGAATGGGATGCCGCCAAGTTAACATGTCGGCGAACAGGATATGCTCAGGTGCATCAAAGAAGTCGTCCCCACCAAGTCCATTTAGCATGAGACGGATACCGCGAGAAGTGGTGGCATGGTCTATAATTTCCTTACTTTGAAACGTCGAACTCACTGGCTCCTCTGTAGTAGGCATATCAGGAAATCCTTGAAAAGTCCACAATTTTCCGAAATCCATACGTACCAATTTACCGCCATAGTGATTGACCACATCCTGTGCCCATTCTACCTCGTTGCACTCAGATATTTGAAATGAATAATGAAAAGCAATTGGAGGGCGGTGCCCCATATCAGCCGCTACCGCATAGACATAAGATGAGTCAAGACCGCCACTCAAAAAGACTCCGATTGAATCCCGATAATAAGTCATGAATTCGTGAGTAACTTCTGTCATCACTTCGTTAAGGCGGCGAGTACAGATATTCTCGGGCAATGAAGTCTTTTGAGGGAATGGCCACCAGTATTGCCACAGTTTCATTCGCAGTTTTCGACTTTCAAACGTTAGCCCCGTCGCAAGCGGTAACCGTTGAACATCTCTAAACGGGGTACTCCCCACGGGTCTGGGGTGCCCCCCGAGATATGCTATCATGTACGTAGGGTCAAGGTGAGGCATTTCTCTCGTTTTCTTAAACCAACTGAGTGTATTCGAGAGTGAAAGTCTATTTGTGGAAGAACCGACCTGCTCATAGAACAACGAACAGGTACTCAACTTATCTGTCAAGGCGATGAGCTTGTGCTGGTGACAGTCGTAAACAATCACGGTATATTGCCCGTTCATAGCAAGCAGCCCATCAACCCCCTTTTCTATATAGCGTTGCAGTGCCTCAGCGGCTATTCTGTATTCGATTGAGGTATTAAAGACATGGCCCTCAGCAGCTACGGCAATTTTTTTTTCTGGATCTATCAAAACCTCCCCTTCAGCCTCGCTCTCAAAGCGAACGATTACTTTCGCGCTGATATCTACCAGGGTGGAGGCGGTTGTGGAGTCGTTTTCGGGATAAATGTCCATCAAGGTGCACGCTATCATTGGCACTCCCCCTCACGATGTCCTTCAACATTGAGATTTCTCAAATCTGTGGCAGCTTTCTCGAGTGTATCCACATCAAAGGAAAGACAGTGGTATTTCAGTAAATACAAAAGGTGATACCGAAAAACCTCAGGTGTCGTTTGAATTATAGTGCAAAGGTTTGCTTCAAGTTCTGCTACGGCTATCCAATCCGTCGAGTGACTGAGAATCGCATCGATAATCTCTGGTTGGAGTTTTACATCCATTTCCTCATACCATGGTGGAGCGTTGCTTCCCGTAGATGTCAAAATCAAGGGAGTTTTCCGGACTCTGGTGGTTGGCTGCAGAGTCATTGTAGCGTAGTGCTGGAAAGTCTGAAAATATGCTGGACGGAACCACGAAGACTGTTGTAAGGGTAAGGCATGATGGGAGGCAATTTTATGCAGTTCCTCCCATAACTCCATATAACGACCAATGATAATCTTCCAGTCGTAAGTGTCAAGGACATGTTGGCGTGCCTGTCGGCCCATTTTAGAACGCAAATCATCATGCAAGATCAAGAAAAGTAACACTTCACTCATCTGCTCAACATCAACACATACAGACTGACTTAAGTAAAGGTGGTTAAGTCTGAAAGGCAAAAAAGGAGCATAATCACAGATTGTCTCATCACATTCCATCCAATAGGTGGGGACCCGAAAACCGGTTCTTCCATGAATCACCGAGATGCTGTATCCCTCCCAATCCGAGCAAACAACCGGGAGTCCAGAAGACATGCCTTCCAAAACCGTCTGTCCAAACGTTTCTTGAACGTTATCACTCGGCGAAACAAAGACATCTGCAGCGGAATAAAGTAACGGGAAGTCAATCCGAGGACGATTTTTAAGTATGATAACTTGCTCTTGAATATCGAGCTGCGTGGCGTAGGCAGTGACCTTCTCAGCGTAGTCGTAGCGACTATCATCTCCTGCCAATACAAGGACCGCTCTATCTTCTGAACACTTCTCCAGAGCCTTTTTGAATGCAATGAGTAACGGTTGTAGGTCCATCTTGTCGTAATGTGAAAAACGTCCGATCCAGAGTAGAATGACTTTATCGTTAGGTAAGCCAAAATGCTGTCTTAGTGCTTGTTTCTCTCGAGGACGATAAGTTTGCGTATCTACGCCTAAAGGAATACTGTCTAACCTTCCTTTATATTCCAGATTGAAGCCAAATTGCTGAAATAAACGATTCTGTAAGTGAGAAAAATGGTTCTTCATAACCTTCACAGCCGGAACTTCCAAACATACAATTGAATCCCACTGTTGTGCTCCTATGAGAGGCAGAGTGAGAAAGTTTACAAGCTGAAACTGGTAACTAATGGTATGTGTAACTCCCGTTATGGGGATATTTTGGCGACTAATCTGATTCCGGAGATAGAGCATTTGGGCAATATCAGGTCCTTGAGGACTATGAAATACGAGGTAGTTTGTTTCTTGCATCGCCTTCCCAAAATCCTCAAGTTTCAAAAGTTTGATGCGAGGATCCGGTTCCAATAATCCAAAATAGGCTTCTACCTCACCCGCTTCCTGTGGCTTATAGCGCCCTGGATTAAAAAAATGGTACGCTTCAAAATCCCCATACCGCAGTAGGTTTTTCAGAAACTGTTTAGTGGCAACCCTTGCCCCATAGATGCCTTGGCTGGATCCGTTGCGGTATCCGGGATCACCTATATTCGGATCTAATGGTAAAAAACCTCCATACACGTTCATAATGATTGTCCGTTCTTGCTGAGTGAAATAAACCCTTGCTTTACACACCACATGATGTGATAGGTGATATTTGGTACTAAATTATCGGTATCGTCGCCATCCGTTAACAAGAGCAGTGAATTGATAATCTCTGCTCCGGTGGTCACAGCCCTTGCCAAATTCAGAATCTTAAAAACGACAGGAGGATAAATTATATCCTTCATCACATCGTAACTAATAAGATGTTGTGTCTCCAAGAGTGTTTTACCGACAGAAGTAAGTTGTAAAGAGGTATCCTCTTCAAGGTCCGCAGACATGAATGAGAAAAAAGAGAAATCTCTGGTGTTAGCATCGCGGAATAGGATATCCCCCTGAATCTCTGATGACTTTGTGTGCTGCAAGTCCGATGGCACCCTTTCACGCAACGTCTGCCACAGACTAATATACCTGTTGACCATTGTTTCCCATCCATGATTTGCCACCACATAGTGACGCGCGGTTTTTCCAAGGGTCTGACGCAATTCGCGATCTTCAATCAGCAGTGTCAAGAATTCTATGATTTGTTGGGTATCAACGACGATACCTTGTGATAGAATCAAAGGTTTAACATCCTCGGATACGAGAGGCATATAGTTGTTTAACGCGTCATAACTGGAAGGTTGACATATTCGCCTTAGTTTTAAACCATTTTTACCGTGTGCTATTACCCCTCCATCGTCATCGTCAGTTACGATGACAGGAAGGTTATTTCCCATTGCTCTGAGGACTTGAATTTGGTTATCCCGATGAATTGTATCAGAAGGGGAAATAAATATATCTGCAGCCGAAAGTAGGAGCGATTGCGCGGATTTACTTGCATTTGGCATCAATATAATCTGTCTACCTAAATGCGAATTGTCAAGAAAATTCTGAAACTTGTCGGCATATCCATATTCATCAAAGCCGCTTATAATCAGCCGAACATCCCCATGTTTTTCAGCAACAACTTGAAACGCATGAAACAGCGGAAATAGGTCCCCACCCTCATAAACAGAGAAATCTGTCAAACATAAGATGATTAAGTCTTGTCCTGGAAGATCAAGAAGGTATCGTGCATCTTGTTTATCAGAGATGATCTCTGTTGAAGTGTTTACCCCGGATGGAATTGTAAAGATTTCAGGGATGAAGTTTGAACTCGGGAAACTTTGGGCGGACTGATGAACAATTCTGCAAATCGAAGGTTTTGAACATAAAAGGGCATCATATTCAGTTAGCCCTTTACTTATTTTCAGGAGATCTAATGCCAAAAGCCACGGCTGAGCCTGTATCGTAATTGGAAAAATCTGACCACTTAACCCGCGGAGATGCGTTAGATGGGAAACATCGCTATACCCAAAGTCATGCCAAACATCAATGGAATTCTCTTGAAAGAATTCTGCCAATTCTATGACACTATGGATGGATACACCTGAAATATTAGGAAACGATTTTGGTGGTTGGCAATCAAGCGGTAGAAACACATGGAAATTGTTGATTTTCCTCGAGGAACACAATAAAGCACGTATAAAATCCCAATCTGCTTCCGCGTACCCGCGTATCAATGGATACAAACTCGCAATCTTCATGCACATACTCAACTTTAATAGAGGAACTTTCATCAACATGTTCCAGCAGAAAACCGTGAAGTGATTTTAAGAATGACCTTTTTATTTTCTGGCATCTAAACGTGTGAGGATCCCTTTTTCAAGCAGAGATTCAACTAACGTCTCAATATCTCTCCAGAGGGTCTCTGCGGTAATCTCATATATTGACATTAGCGCCGCCACAATTTCCTCAAGACTCCGTTTATCTTGAATAAGATACCAGAAATCAAGACCGACACCATCTAAAGTGTAGAACTCTCCACTCTCATAATTTAAGAGGGTCGCTGATGCAGGAAAGCCATCCTTCTCATCAAAGACTACGAAATGCACATGTTCGGGGATTGAAAGTTGACCCAATCTTGAAAAAAACATGACTTTATACGACTTACCTCAGTTTTCGGTAGAATTCCTAGATGCGGAATAAGTTTTACTATTTTCTATCACCAGAGGTCTCCTCAAATTGCAAGCGATACAAACGCTCATATAACCCTCTTTGTGCAAGGAGCTCCTGATGCGTGCCTGTTTCTACAATTTTGCCGTTTTCCAAGGCAAGTATTACATCCGCATTCAACACAGTAGACAACCGGTGAGCAATCACAAAGGAAGTCCTTCCCTTCATCAGTCGTTCCAACGCTTCCATAACGACCTTCTCTGTCTCTGAGTCCAGTGAGGAAGTGGCTTCATCTAACAAGAGCAGTTTAGGATTCCGAATTAGCACACGAGCAATGGCAATCCGTTGCTGTTCGCCTCCAGAGAGTTTGATGCCCCGCTCGCCTATCTCTGTGGCGTAACCCTTTTCAAGTTGCGTGATAAACTCATGGGCATTCGCGGCGATAGCCGCATCAATGATGTCCTCTGCTGTCACTGTCTCAGGGTGTCGAGCACCCATTCGGATATTTTCCTCAATTGAACCCGAAAAGAGATAAGGGGCTTGAAACACTGTGCCGATCTGAGATCGTAAGGTACTTAGATGGAGTGTCGTTATGTCATGTGCATCAACAAATATTCGTCCTTGGGTAGGTTCGTAGAAACGCGGAATGAGATTGAGGATCGTGCTTTTTCCTGCCCCGCTTGGGCCTACAACTGCTACAAGTTGACCCGGTTGGATCCCAAAGGTGACATCCTGTAGGACTTCCTCGTTCTCACTATAACGGAAGTAAACGGATTCAAATCGGACCTTTCCCTCCAATTCTACAGCCTCGATCCCCTCAGTCGATTCGGTTTGATTTTCCTCAAGGAAAGTGAACACCCGCTTTGCACCTTCCCCAGCTCTGAGGAAATTTTGATATTCCTGCTGAGCTTGATAGAGCGGAAAGGTGAGTAGGTTCAAATAACGGTTCGCCATCCACAAAAAACCGAGGCTAATATCTCCAGCAAGGACCATTTTTCCACCGATGAGAAAAAAAAGCGGAGTTCCCAACCAAGATGCAAGGGGTCCGAGTGCTGTCAGTGCAGCGACTAACCTTTGATAGACCTCTGCACGAACGAGGGTTTCTATTGAATGCTGGATGAGCCCCATGTCTCGCATCTCATGACAGAGCGATTTTATTTCGCGGGACCCCGCGATCCCTTCTTGAAGTCGTGTCGAAATACTTTCTCGTTCCCGTAAGACTCGCTTTGAAGCGTTCTGCACAGGGGATCGGAAAATAACTGGAAGGTAAACCACCGCGAGAGCAAAGGGAATACTGAATAACCCCAACCAAGGGTTCACCCAGAACACCACGCCCAAGGTAATGACAAATTCAAGACCTGCAACGATAATCCAACCGATCGCTAAAATCCCTTCTGCGGCGGTAGGCGTATCGGAATTGACATAAGCCATGATCTGCCCTGTCGTGTGATTATCGTAGAAACGGCACGGCAGGAATCGCAGGTGTTCATAAACCTGCAGTTGCAGATCACGGCGAGTTTGACCTGTGACCAGAGTCACAAAATACGCCAATCCACAATTCGAGAAATAGATGGCGACTGCAAGGGCCATCCAGAAGCCTACAAGAATGGGTAGAAAATCGGCATCCTTTTCACCAAATACACGATCGAAAAGTTGACCTTCTACCCACGGAGTTACCAGATGGAGTGCCCGGTAAACAGCATTGAGGAGCACACATAGCAGGGCTAAGCCCAAATACGGTTTGAGATATCCTAACAAGCGGAGGGCGATCCTGCCGCCTCCAAAATCTTGTTTCTGTTTTGACGCTGCCAAACGGCTTCCTCCTTTTAGGCTTCCTCCTTAATTATGAAGGAGTGCGAAACGTCTCTGAAACGTTTCTGGCACAATTAGGGGAGCACCTACCCACCGGAGTTATATAAAATCTCCTGCCCATTCGAGTCTTTCTCACTATCACTCCCGACATTGCTTCCATGGGTAAGAAACGTGGCACGGCCGAGAGGGTAAAGTTCGGGTTTAGCGTATGCCTTCTTTTTTGAAGAAGACTTCTTCAAAGAAGACTTCTTGAAGTATGCTTTCAACATTTGGAATCTCCTATAGCAATATATCCGCTGCCTAATAGCACCGGTTTATTCTGTGTTCATCGGATTGCTTTGGCAAGAGAAAAAAAATAAAGTTCCTTGCATTTTTGGCAACCCGCCATTGTATAAGGTGCTAACCCAACAACTTCACAAAACAAGGGGTTTTATGCTACAATGTAGGTTAGCACTGTCATTCCGTACTAATGGCAGTGCCGCGTCAATGGGTGCTTTCACCACCCTCGGCGCCTCTCAAAACAGAGGAAACTACCAATACAATAAATA
>VXZL01000215.1 GCA_009845505.1 Candidatus Poribacteria bacterium
AAATATGTTATCATATATATTGTAGTAACAACTTTTTTCAAAAAATATAAACCCCTAAAGTCGCTTCTGGGAGGATGTCATGGCTGAAGAAAAAAAGGACGAAATGGTTCCAGTTACTGCCGAATACGAGGTCGTTGATCAGGTGGATGATCAGGCTATTATTGAGTTGATGACAGGTCAGACGATTCAGGATTACGTCTATTCTTTTAAACAAGGTGGACGTACGGTGGAAGGGTTGACGTTAGCTGGTATTAACGAGGCTGCCAACCGCCGCGGCGGCATCCAGATCGAAGAGGTCAAATACGAAGAACGCGATCACTCTTGGATTGCGACCGCCAAAGCAGTTGATACAATTACCGGTTCGTCTCGCTATGGGGCGTATGAGCAACCGAAAATGGCTGGGAGTCGGCAGGATCCATTCGCTTTCACCAAAGCAATCCATAAAGCGCAACGTAATGCAATAAAACAATTGATACCTGTTCCGGTTATCCGTGAGGTGTTAAACTTTTATCTCCATCGGAAGACCCACAACGCGAATGCAGCACCACAACCGCAATTGCCACAGACGGGGGGTAATATTGCCAATGCCCAAAAAGCCGCTTTCGCTATCGCAAACAATCTCGCAGCTCCCCTTGAAAAGAAAGACGTTACGAAAGAAGATCTCTGGAACTACATCAAACGTAAATACAGTGTAGAGTCCCGGAACGACATGACCGAGATGCAATGGACGCAGCTCTCCGCTGAACTCAAAGCCGCGGAAACATCGTCCAAATTGCTCGATGAACTCTGTGAGCGGATTAAGCAACTAACCGCAGCTTCTCAAGAGAGTGAAGTCCCAACCGCGGAGGAGTCCGCAGACTCAGGAAACGCAGCTCCCAGTGGCACGCAGCCGGAAACCGCACAGGCACAAGAAGATCCTTTTTAGTCCATTCCGTTGACTCGTGATAACCGCTGCTGACGAGGTTTCCTAATCTCGCCGACTCACCCAAAAAGCGATTATTCGGGGTGAGGCAATTATGCAGGCGCGTCGATTCTCTATCCAGCACATCGTCGTGATTGTACTACTGGTGATACATATTTTACCAGTTTGGCTGTTCAAGTACACCGCCACCCAAGACGGACCTGCCCATGTCCACAACGCCCACGTCTTGAAGGTATATCACAATCACGAAAACTACATCTTGCGGGAAGTCTACGAGCGCAACCCGACGCTTTTTCCGAATTGGACTTCCCATGTCGTTATGGCAGGGCTGATGTTTGTCTTTCCGCCACTTGTATGCGAAAAGATATTCTTTAGCCTTTGCATAGGACTCCTACCGCTCTCCCTCCTCTATCTCTTGAACAGTGTTCAAAAAGGCAAACCCCTTTTCTGCTTAGTTGGCTTCATTTTTGCCTATAACTACCTGCTACACATGGGTTTCTATAACTTCGCCTTAAGTGTCTCCCTATTTTTCTTCGCACTCGGTGGCTGGTGGCGATGCAAGGATAAACTCAGTGCGAAGGCGTTCGTTACGGTTTATGTGTGGCTCACCGTCGTTTACCTCACACATTTCCAATCTTACGCCCTCCTCACAGTATCTCTGACGGTCTGCGGCGTTTTCTTATATATTTATGAAGCCTTAGAATCGCCTCGCGCCCGTTTAATCGCGCAGCTGAAATCTATCTTCCTCTTTTTAGGGACTATGCTCCCCGCATACATAATCCTGCTAACCTACTATCTTGTGAAACGGGAAGGGGGCGGCTTCCATCGAAGTTTTGAAGGGTTGATGCAGTACTTTCTCTCCGTCGGTTCCATCATCTCTTTTCGGGATGCACATAGTCTAATAGGCAACCTTCTCCTTGCTGTGTTTGCCAGTGCCTTTTTGCTCACCGTAATCGATAGGGTTCGCAAAGTCTATGCACAACGTAACGCCTCGGAATCCAAAAACAGGGGTTATCGAGGTGCTACTGCAATTTTGAATCAGGGGGACGTGTTTTTGCTGGTCGCCATCATACTGACCTTTCTCTACTTCAGATCGCCATGGAGTTTGCGTTCTGGTGGTATGTGGATCAGCGATCGGATACATATCTACATTTTACTCGCGCTGCTTCCGTTCTTTACCTTTAACTTTCATCGGTTCGTTGACTACGCCTTTAGCAGTATCCTGATTGTTTTAGCGTTATGGCATCTCGGTTATCACGTTCAAACCTACTATCTGATGGACAGAGACGCGAAAGAGGCACTCTCGTCTGCGGAGATGATTGAGCCGCACACTGTCTTGGCAAGCCGTCCAGGTTCATGGGGAGGGACACCAGATTCGGCGAATTGGGATTTCAAATACGTCCTTCCGTTTGAGCATATAGAGGGCTATCTATCGTTAGAGAATGGTGTCGCCTATCTCCAGAACTATGAACCGAGTACGGATCATTTTCCGCTCCGCTACAAGAACAGGGAAATGACCCCAGACTATGTCCTCGTTTGGCGCACGGAGTATGATGGTGTCGGCGACCTCGTCCAAGATTATGAAGTGATTCATTCAACAAACTATAATCGACTTTATCGGCGTAAGAAAGCGGTACCCGATGCGCAATTATGGAAGGATACAACAACGCGCACTTTCGACATGCAGCCCGCCGATGGCGAGAGTGCCGCTGGACATATCGCTGTATACAAGGACACAGGTTATATCGACGGAAGGTATGGCTGGCTGTCTAAATCTATTCAGGATGAATTTAAAACCGGCGGCGGAGGTTTTGAACTCAAATATTGGCATACAGAAGACACGCAACCTACACCAGACATCCGCGATATCTTGGGAGAAGATGAATCGCATCTCCTTCTGTATCAGGATAACCTTTGGGGTGAAGCGGACGGCGTTTTCAGAATCGCACTCCCCAATGGCAGTTATGAAGTAACATGCTATTTCCACGCCGGTGTTATCGCACCCGTGGAAATTAACCTTATTGCAAACGGCGAAAAGAGATTCCAGGAACTACGTCTCACTTCCGCAGATGCGTCTGCGGAAAGACAATACACTATCACGATCACCGACGAACGTCTGACTCAGATAATCTATACACAGAAGAAACGTTGGACGTGGAGTGGTTTTACGGTTAAACAGTTGTCAAAGGGAGATTAAAAATGAAAACGAGTTCTGGTTGGGGCGATGTAGGTTTGGTCCTAACAGCTAAGCAGATATTCTCGGCTCCGTACAGCATCTTGCAGCGAATGTGCAGTCGGTGTGTTCTCAAGAAGTAGATCGCCAGTATATTGCCGCGTTTTCAGGTGTTCGGCAATTGCTTGGAAGTCCACAAATCCATCACCTACCTCTGAGAGAACACCGGCTTCCGTTTTCTGTTTGAAATGCACGGATGTGAGGTCTGGCATCTCGACAGCACTCCAGAATTCGTCCGGCGGATTCACCGTTGTACCATCAGCGAGATACGTATTGGTCTCATCATACGTAAGTTTCGCGCCACCAGCGACTGCTAACTTCAAGGTTAACGTGGCAGTTTGTCGCGCATTCTCTACGGCAAAAATCATCGGATAATCTGGTAGCAGTGCCTTGTAATGTTTGAGATTGGCGATAGCCGCTGCCTCGTCAATATCGCCTTCAGTCTCAAGATCGACAAGTCGGAGTCGCGCTCGCGCCGGGCAAAGCAGATACGCCAATTTCTTCGCACTCACGATCTGCTGTGTATCTGTCTCCCTATCTTTTGGGGCGGAAAACCACGGGTGCGACATAGCGTAACTCAAAGTAAGTTCGGATGCTTTTTCGACGAAGGACGCAACCGCTTCAAAAAGCGAGGGGTGCTTCGTTTCGTGAGTCTTTCCCATCCAAACAGCGTCGCAGATCATTTTGAATTCGGCATCGGTGTATGCAGACATCGCTGCTTCGAGTTGTCCAATGAGTTCGCCGAATTCGGAGTTACGGAGGTAATCGCCTTCCCGCACCTCCATATCCTTAAACCCATTCGCACCGAATTCTACCATCAGTTCATCGAAGCGCGCACCCTTTTCTATTTCTTCAGACCAGATATTGGTTACAATTCCGAGTTTTTCAAACATTTTGACATCCTTTTCTTTTTCGGGTATGATATATAGCAGAGATTATAGCATACTTATAGGGAGTTTCAACAGTACCTATGGCACAAACCGAAAAATTTACCGATGAACTCAGACGCGCTGCGGCACCAATTTGGGAAGCCGACCTTAAACATCCTTTCGTTCGCGGTATTGCCGATGGCACGCTACCGACAGAGAAGTTCAAGTTCTATCTCATTCAAGATTATCTTTTCCTATTAGACTATAGTCGCGTGTTCGCGCACGGTGTTATAAAGGCTCACGATGAAGCGACAATGGCGATGTTTGCGGAGCTCCTCAACGAGACGCTGAACACCGAGATGGATTTGCATCGCGGGTATTGCGAGAAATTTGGTATCTCTGCCACTGAGATGGAGGCTGCACCCATCGCACCTACAACACATGCTTATACCCGACATATCCTCAATGTTGCGGAAGCCGGCACTTTGGCTGAGCTCGTCGCCGGTGTCCTACCGTGTCAGTGGGGTTATGCCGAAATCGGAACAACGCTTGCTGAACAAGGGGGTTCACCAGCACCGCTCTATCAGGAATGGATTGATATGTACGCCTCACCTGAATTCCTCGCGTTAGGTAAGTCGCTACGGGGTCTACTCAACGGTCTTACAGCCGAGCACAGCCCTTCAGCAAAAGAACGAATTAAAAACTGCTTCTTGATGAGTAGTCGTTATGAGTATCTCTTTTGGGAGATGGCTTATACGCGAGAAGAATGGAAAATTTAGCCTTGCAACGGCACAGCGACATGGAAGACGCTACCTTGTCCTAAAATGCTGTCCAGCCATATCCTGCCCCTATGACGAAGCACAATATGCTTGACAATAGCCAGACCTAACCCGGTGCCGCCCATCTCTTGGGCGCGTCCCTTGTCTACTCGGTAGAACCGCTCAAACACGCGAGATTGCGATTCCAGCGGGATGCCGATCCCTGTGTCTTGGACATGCACGAGGACTTCTTCCGAGGTTATATTGAGTCCTTCAAGGACGTTACTCGTGTCAGTTTCTGCCGAAATCGTAATTGTTCCACCATCTGGCGTGTATTTAATCGCGTTGTCAATCAGATTTACGAAAACCTGCATGAAAAGTTGTTGGTCCACGTTAACCTTCGGAAGTTCTTCAGGGATCTCCCATTTTAGAACCAGTCTGGACTCTTCTAATAGCGGTTCAAACAAGTCTAAAATTGGTTCATAGAAAGCATTGAGATGACAAGGTGAGCGTCTCAATTCTCTGTCACCCAACTCCAGTCGAGAGAGTTCCAGCAGCTCGGAAACTAATTTTGAGAGGCGAGCGGAGTGATTGAGAATTTTCACGAGAAACTGTTCACCCGTCTTTGTCCGAACGGTATCTTCACTCAGTAACGTTTCGGCGTACCCTCGGATTGTTGTGAGGGGTGTGCGAAGTTCATGCGACACATTCGCTACAAAGTCAGCACGGATACGTTCCAATTGCCGTTCCTTCGTAACATCATGGATAACGATGATGTACTCTTGACCGGCGGAAACAGGCACAACCGTGACCTCTGCTTCCGGTTCATATAGGTTACCGAGTTGGATTTCTGCAAACGCTACAGTTTCTGTCTGTTCTGCTTTTTTCAGGAGGGCTTGTAGTTCGGGGATACGGTTGATTTCAATCAATGCTTTGCCAATATAGTCGTCTGGGAGTTCCAGCATAGTGACAGCCATTGTGTTAGCGTAGGTAATCTCGGATGCCCCATCCACGAGTAGCACACCTTCGCCCATGTTCGTTAGGATGGTCTCGGAGCGTCGGTGTTCTTCAGAAATTTTGTCGATCTGTTCCTGTACCCTATCTGCCATCACGTTAAAATTCTCCGTGAGCTGTCCCAATTCGTTTTGTGAATCGACGGGAACACGCGAATTTATGTTGCCAGCAGCGAGGGATTTTGTCATCTGCGTTAGTTTCTCAATCGGCTTTATAATGGCACCCGTGCTAAAAACACTGAATACAATTGCAAGAACCAATCCCGCCACGCTCGCGATGAGTGCCGTTCGTCGGAGGTTACCGATTGCTGTGTTGACGGCTTCCATCGGAAGTGCGACGCGACAAATACCAATCAAGGAAACTTCTCCATTTGAAGCGTTTTCAGTGTGAGTATTGCGATATATTGGCATCGCGAAATAACGAAATTCTGTCTGTGTTGTGTCGCTGTATCGATCCAGAATGCCTCTTCCATTTTTAAGTGCGTCTTGGACCTCTGGACGTGCGAGATGGTTGTCCATCCCTCGTAACGCTTGTCCATCTCGTTCTGTATCGCCCCAGACAGTTCCATCTACGCCGATGAAGGTTACTCGTGCTTTACCCGTCTTTCCGAGTCTATCCACGAGGGGGTCTATCGCATCATAAGTAAAGTCACCCTCAGCAGGAAGTTTTTCGATGAAAAATTCCCGGGTTAATGCTGCTTGAACTTCCAATTCACTGGTAATTCGATCGCTCATGGAATCCTTGAGCATCGTTCCAAGAAAGATATATATAGCGAGCAACACTAAAAGCATAATACCTATGTACCTGAGTGTCAATTGTGTACGGATGTTCATTTGCTGTCTTTTTAGTACTTCTGTACAACCTGTCTTCTATATCCGATTTGGGTCTTTTAGAGGAACATGCAAGCCGATATTAGAGGGTCAAGTTTTGATACAATCATAGCACATTTCAGTGCACCTTGCAAATCTAAACTTGATGTGTAAACCGAATGCTCCTTGACATCTAAATCAAATTCTGCTAAACTGAAACTTAAGTCTGACAAAAGATTTATGGGGCATCCCTCGCCAGTCCACGCCAACAAGAAAGACTTGCAACCATAGGAGGCATTCATGAGCATCCGATTTGAAGGCATTTTTTCACCGACAATAACCCCGCTTGATGAAAAAGAGCGTGTTGATGAACTCGGATTTGTTAACCAATTGAACCGTTTGATTGACAACGGTGTTCACGGCATCTATCTATTGGGCACTTCCGGCGAATTTACAACATTGACGAGTACCGAGCGCGAGCGCGCAATGGACATCGCCACTAAAGCCATCGGTGGGCGCGTCCCGATTATCTGTGGTGTCATGGACACAAGCACCCAGCGCGTCATCGAAAATATTGAAACCGCCACACAGTTTGGGGTCGATGCGGTTGCCGCGACACCCGGTTACTACTACCCTTCTACCGACGACGCAGACCTGATTCAATTCTATCAAGCCGTTGCTGGCAGCACCGAACTCCCCGTTTTCATTTACAATATCCCTTCAACCGTTAAAACCGCAATCAAACCGCAGGTCGTTGCTGAACTCGCAGATGCGTGTGATAACATCGTCGGTATTAAAGACAGTTCCGGCGATTGGACAAACTGTCTCAATCTTCTCGCTTTATTCGGAGACCGAACGGATTTCGCTGTCATGCTCGGTTCACATACCGCAATCGGCGCGGCTGTGCTATTCGGTGCCGACGGTGGTGTTGTCTCCATTTCAAACGTCGCCCCAAAAGAATCCGTCGCGCTCTATAACGCTGCAAAGGCACGCGATATCGACGAAGTCCATCGGTTACAGAAGTTGTTGCTCCAGCTCAGCAAAATGTATACTTACGGTCAAGGGGTCAGCGGCATGAAAGCGTGTCTGGAAATCTTGGGGGTCTGCAACGCTTACACCACAAGTCCGTTGCTCCCGATTAGCGACGCTGCGAAAGCCGAACTGCGAGAATTGCTAACGGAGTTGGAGATCCTTGAATGATTGAAGTCCAACCGATTCGTAAACCGATTGATGCCGTCATAGAGGTTCCGGGTTCCAAAAGTTATACCAATCGCGCACTATTGGTTGCCGCCATGGCGAATGGCGTTTCAACGCTGACCGGTGCCCTCTTCAGCGATGATACCCACTATATGTCTGCATCGTTGCGAAAACTCGGTGTCCACATTGATGCCGATGAAAAGCGGGCGACATTTGAGGTCCATGGAAACGGCGGGAACATCCCAGTTTCAAGCGGGGATCTCTATATCGGAAACTCAGGCACCACTTCACGTTCTCTTACCGCCTACGTTTCGTTAGGTCACGGAAAATTCGTCATTGATGGCGATGAACCGATGCGGCGGGGCCGTCCCATCTCGGATTTACTGGATTCACTAACGCAAATTGGGGTATCAGCACGCTCGCAATTTGACAACGGACATCTGCCTGTTATTGTTGAAGCAGATGGACTTGCGGGTGGAAGAACCCGACTTGATGTTAGTAAGAGCAGTCAATTCTTAACCGCACTGCTCCTCATCGCACCGTACGCAAAGAACGGCATGGAGATAGAGGTTATCGGTAAACGCGAAATGCCCTACATTGACATTACGTTGGCAGTCATGGAGGCGTTTGGTGTACAGGTCCTTAACGAAAACTATCGGTATTTTCGGATTGAAGGCGGGCAGCAGTATCAGCCGCAGATCTATAACATTGAACCCGATGCCTCCAACGCCTCTTACTTCTTTGCCGCTGCTGCCCTCACTGGTGGCCGTGTCACCGTCCAACATCTACACTCGGATTCAGCACAAGGCGACCTTCAGTTTGTGCAAATCTTGAAGCAGATGGGGTGTCAAGTTGCCTTTTCCGACACGGGCATCACCGTCACCGGACCGCGCCAATTAAAGGGAATTGATGTAGACATGCGGACGATTTCGGATACCTCCCTAACCCTCGCAGCGATTGCCCCCTTTGCCGATAGCAAAGTAACCATCCGAAGCATTGAACACACGCGCTGGCAAGAGACTGATCGGATTCATGCGCTGGTGACAGAACTCCGAAAATTGGGCGTGCCTGTTGTTGAGCACCAAGATGGTCTCCAAATTTCACCCTCCCCTATTACCCCTGCAGCGATTGATACTTACGAAGACCATCGAGTAGCAATGGCATTTTCGCTTGTCGGTCTGAAAGTTCCCGGCATCCGAATCAATGATCCAGAATGTGTCGCTAAGACGTTCCCTCATTATTTTCTGGTGTTTGAGGGGTTATACGTTTGAGAGCGACTTTTTTCTTTTTTCCGTAAAAGTTGATAGTTAACACATTTTTGTGGTATTCTTAAAAGACTGAAGCGGGATTGGGTTGGTGCTTCAACATTCGTGGGAGAGGTTTGCAGCTCCGACTCTTTATTGGGAGTGGTGGGTAATGAATACGTTTAAACGAGACAGAAACAGAAAAATCATCGATCCCTATCTTCACTGCGGGTTTGCTCCCAGTCATCGTACTGAAAGCATGCCGAAGCCGGCACACTCGCGTCTCGCTGAGGCAGAAGTGTACAACGCTCACGGTATCGTCTACAGCGAAAATGGTGAACACGACAGGGCAACGGAGGTTTTTGACAAAGCGATTGAACTGCAACCGGATTATATCAATGCCCATTACAATCGCGGTTTGGCTTATATGAGGGCAGGCGAAGTGGACAAGGCTCTTGCTGATTATAGTGGGGCAATCCAGTTTAAACCTAATTATGCTGAAGCGTATAGCAATCGCGGTATCGCTTACCACAAGAAAGGTGAAGCGATCTATGCTATCCAAGACTATAGCACAGCGATAGGTTTGAATCCTGAACTCGCTGAGCCTTACGCCAATCGCGGGAGCCTCTATCTCAGCAGATTAGATATTCACCGTGCGGTTTCTGACTGTACCCAGGCACTCAGGTTGAATCCGGACGCGGGCGTAGCTTACGGAACGTGCGGTGTGGCTTGGTTACATTATGGGCATTGGAAAAAGGCGAAAGCCGATTTCACTGTTGCCACTATCTTGCGTGTGGATGTCAGTGTGCTGTTTCATCATTTCTATGAGAGTCCTAAAGATTTTGTACAAAAAACAGACATTCAGATACCAGCAGATGTCGCCGCTATGCTAATTCCCCAAGCGGAACTTCCTGAATTTGAGGAGAACGCACGACTAAAGTTAGCCTTAAAGGCTTACGACAACGAAGAACTTAGCACAGGGCTGTCTGCTCGGTTTGCCGGTATGTCTCGCGAGGAGTTTATCTATACGATGGGAAAATATGGACTCTCTCCCATTAGGCTCACAGCTGAGGAGCTCCGAAAGGACGTTGAGAGTGCCAGAAAAGCCAGTCATCAGTAATACGAGTCCCCTTGTCGGTCTTTGGACTCTCAATCTTTTCCCCCTATTGCGGGAACTCTACACTGAAGTATTAATTCCAGAAGAAGTTCGAGGTGAATTTTTCGCGATCGAAACGGAAGTTCGCGAGGCAGCACTTAAAAGTGCGCCGTGGATTAGAACTGTCCGTTTGCGTAATCCAGAAAACATAGCAACGCATGCGGAAGTTGATCTGGGTGAAGCTGCAGTTTTTGTCCTTGCCCAAGAGCGCGATGCACGTCTCGTGATTCTTGATGATCGGGATGCCCGACAATACGCCGAACGCATAGGATTGCCCTTTACTGGCACGGTTGGTCTTTTGCTGGAAGCAAAGGAAAGTGGGTTTATTGATGCGGTTGCACCACTTTTAGACGTGTTACTGGAGAATGGGGGACATCTAAGCCCATCACTCATCAGGGATGCATTACAACAAGCCGGGGAAACGTCTTGATATCCTCAACTTTTTTAAGGGAACCTAATGAAATTACTTGATACCGTTGCCCTTGTAGAAGACATGCCAACTCTCAACTTATACCGCGGACAGGTCGGTACCATTGTTGAGGAATATGAATCCGGCGTATTTGAAGTTGAGTTTAGCGATTTGGAAGGCAGGACGTATGCGTTAGAGACACTACAGGCATCGCAACTCATGCTTCTACAGTATGAACGCCTTGACGAGCGAAAATCCACTTAATCAAACTGAAATCTTGACCGAAGCTCCCCAAAAATAGCAATTCCCGCACCGTAAAACACCACCGCCAACGGAATCAATACCCAAATGGACAGAAACCCTTTCAAGAGGGTCAAACCGATACCCATCACACCACAGAGAAAGACTGCCTTTAAAAGCGTCGGCAGTATGAGAGGCGTTTCACCGAATCTGACAATATTTCTTGAAATATAGCCAATCCCAACGACAAGCAGATATCCTTCACTGATAACCATCGCCATCGCCGCACCGACATGACTGAAACGCGGGATTAGAAATAAATTAAGACAGATGTTCAGAAGTGCCGTGGTCCCCATGAGAACCGAGAACGCACGGCGTTTATCCGTCGCCCGAAGCACCGACTGGACCGCCGTTGTTACGAAAATAAGTCCACCCGACCAACTGAGCCATTGGAGTGCCTTTGATACTTTGCCTATTTCGTCCGGTGTATAGGTTGGAAACAGTACCCCCGTAATTTCTGAAGATAGTGTTGACAGCCCAACTGCGAACGGGAGTCCGGTCAGCACCATCCATCGCATACCAAACGTCCATGCTCCCGGAAACCTCCCTTTTTCTCGCTCCCATGCCCGCGATAACACAGGGAACATTGCCCCCATCATGAATGCCCCAGGTAGAATCGTAAAGGCGTTGACAATCGTATACGCCAAGCCGTACCATGTGTTGGCATCCACGCCGTCCGAACTCAGTTTCGACACCAGAATCGCATCCACTCGGAAATAGAGTAGATTGAAAAGGTTACCGATGGCAAACGGTAATGCCTGCTGCATCAACACTGTCACAATCTCTCGACTCGGTTGAAAGGCGAGTGGTGTGAAACGAAATCGAGTCAGTCCAACGCTCAAAATCAGGTTCATACAACCCGCTACCAACATGGCGTGACAGACAGTCATGAGTCCATAGTTAAACAGAATCGCGCCGCCACCGATTAAAAGAAACACGCCACGCTCGGCTATCACAGTGAGCGCTTCATATTTCATCTTTTCGTGGGCGCGAAAGACACACCGATACAACTGCGCTAAGGAATTCGCAATCTCTGCCAGTCCTAAGAAGACTATCATCTCTACGATTATCGGGGTATAGAGGAATATACCACTAACAATCATGATGGCGTAAGCAATGATTGACAGCATGCAGCGAACAATCAGTGCGTTGCCGAGGTAATGCCGCGTCTGTTGCAAATGGAGCGTCATTTCTCGTATGAGCGGGTTTTGCATGCCGAGTTCCGTTAGACTTGCAATCAGGTTCGTGAGTGCAATTGCAACAAAATAGCCGCCAAGTTCACTTTCTGAGAAATAACGGGGCATAAGCCATATCGTTATTACGAGTGAACCCAGGCGACTGATAAGATGCGCGCTAAAGAGACTCGATGTGTTTTTAAAAATACGATTCATCTAATTGGGCTGTGTTTATTGTTTTAATACAATCCAACTCTAACGTAGTTCGGTACCAAAGTCCAATAACTATCAGTATCTCCATTCTTTAAAAGTTCCTGACCGAGATGCGCAATTGTTGCCCCGCGTGGGACATTGAAAATCGCATCTGCAAAGTGCACCCGTTCACCGAGGTTTTCCCGAACGACATCCCCGTAGGTCTCCAATCCATCTCCAACAAAGTTGATAGCGCAGTCTGGCGTAGTATCCGCTTTGATGCACTCCAAGAAGGCATCTATCGGCAAGCAGAGGTCCTCGCTGAGGCGTTGCCATTTCGTGTTTCCTTTGAAAATGGCACCGTAGATTTCACTACGCCGCGCATCGAGTAGTGGGCAGATAATGCTATTTGACCATCGGAGGTTATAGGCAATTGCCTCCAAAGTTGAGACACCGATGATCGGTTTGTCAACAGCGTAGCAGATGGACTTGATTGTCGCGACACCGATACGAATACCCGTGAAAGAACCGGGTCCAATACCGACAGCACATCCATCTAAATCGTCCACCGCAATATTGCCCCATTTCAGGACGCTATCAATCGCAGGCATCAATCTGGAGGAATGCGCTTGGACAATATCGAGCGTATGCTCCGCCACTAAATTATCGCCATCTATTAAGGCAACGCTCCCAATTGGAGTTGAAGTATCGACCCCTAAAATT
>VXZL01000404.1 GCA_009845505.1 Candidatus Poribacteria bacterium
GTATATTTCTGGGCAATCTGTGTAGTTGTAAACCGATTTGAAACCGATGCCAAAAGTCCCAATTTGCGTTAAATCTTTACTACTTGAACCTAACGAACAGATATTACGCACATCTTTTTCGCTGAACTGATCCCCATCGTTCCAAACGAACAGTTCGTTTTCTTTCAATCGCAGTTCCAATTGCGAACTTTTGCTGTCAACAGCATTCTGGATAAGCTCATAGATGCAATGCGTTTTTTCTTTGTAAAGTTGCTCGTAGAAGAAACTACGATGATGTTTAAATGAGCCATAACCCACTCGATGCTCTTCAGCTATCTTTTTGTAGTCTGTTGCCATAATTTGTTTTTCTACTCTTCCTCCCGAAATTTCAAATCTTCAGGACTTACACAATTTTAATATATGAGCCGAGAATGTGTTATTTTTAACCACTAAATCAATCAACGGTATGAAGGTTCTCCTTATGGCATTCCCCCCTTATCAGCGGGACTTTAAGAGAAAATGCGTAAGTTCTATCTTGCCAGATAGAGCGTATCTACCACACATTTATTCATAAGTTTTCGACTTCGCGTGGCGGGCACTGCTTCTCAGACCCCAGACGCTCCCCGTGAAATCGCTGTCAATCAGCTGCTGGAAAATGTCATAGCGAGATCTCGGCTTGATTTCAAACCGATCTACTTCCGGTAAAAACGGATAGATCGCCGTTTCACCCGCCAAGATCGCGAAGAATTTACCACGTCTATTCGGAAGAAAAATCGGTCCCTTCCACTCCAGATCCTCCACGATGGGCGGCACCTCAGGAACAGCCATTTCTGCATGGAGAAGCACCTCTACCCTATGGTATAATTTAATAAAAGCCGGGAGCTTGTTTTCGAGTTGGATGTCGGCTTGAGAATAAGGAGTCCGAAAAAACACCTTCTCCGAAAAAGCCAAGAGTCTGGAGGAATTAAATGCGTGTGGCAAATAGTATCCATCCAAACTCGTTCCATTTTCATTATAGCAGACCCCAACAGCGATAACAAACTCACGAAATTTAAATCCCCTCCATTTTGCGTCTATCGCACTGAGCAATAGAATCGCCTTATCGGCTTCCTGATACGGAAAGAAACCTTGCTTGCGCAACGCCTCTTTCCAGAACGATAAATCCGCTGTGCCATAGAGTGTGACCTCTCTAACATTATCAAGGTCTGCGGCGTATTTGATGGAGGTATTTGAGGTTCCGCTATTCTTCATAGATATTCTTCATCTGCCAAGCGTTTAGCGATTTGAGTTCGCAGGCTTGCCCTTGTGAGCGCAACGACACACCCACACTATCTTCCCTGTCCGGATAGACACGCATCGCGACGCACTGCTTCCCATTGGCGAATACCTCTACGACACTCTTATCAACAAACACACGTAATTTGAGAGTCTCGTCTTGGGCAATGGAGACCGGTCCAGTCTCAGGCGCACGTGAAAGGACATCTGGTGCAGTTGACGAATACGATGAGTCAATTGTAAGGAGACTATCACGCACACGGTCAGGTATGTCTGGGTTGCGCAGTCCGCGTTCTCTGAAGAAAGCAATACGAGTGAACTCCTCCTTCTGTGGTGAACGTAGGACGTTCAATTCAACCATTGGTGCCGATTTCGGATCGATTTCGAGTTTAAGTTCCATCGCATTGCCCACTATACCCTCCAAGACGATTTCTTCGTTTGCGGGTAAGGTCATCGCATTGACCTGCTGATGCGCATACCGCAACGACTCAATATCACCTGCGGGTTCAACACCGACTTCATCTTTGGAGAGGAGGGTCAGTCGGCGGGGTAGCGTCATAATCTGATTCCAGCCTTTGGTAGGCTTCGCTGGATTCATATTATAGATAACGATGAGTCCACCTTTGCCATCAGGCGTTGCCGAAGGGGCGTGGACACCGGCGGGTGATGCTGCACCAAAATTGTTTTTCGCCCCTGCTGTCACAACAAATTTGTCGCGTTCAGTATCATAATCACCGATCAGGTATTGCCCACCGCTTATATGACTGAAGAAGAGGAGTATATGTCGGTCGCCGATGGGCCAAAAATACGGGCAGGCACCGTCATCACCGACCAATGTGAACTGGTCATCCTCAATGAACGGATGCAGATAGACCCAATTCGCGAGGTCTGCTGAACGGAGCAAAAAGTTTGCGCGGATACGTTTGCCACCGGGTCCGTGCGGGAGCGTGCCACCTGAAAGTGAATAATACAAACCATCTTTTTTCCAAATACACGGATCAAAGACGCGATACACCGGTGTCGTGCCATCGGCATGTTTCGCTGGAATGACCGCTTTGCCGGAGACCTTCTCCCAATTCAGGAGCAGCGGATCGCTTGATACTGCTACCATGTTCCCAACAACCGTTCCGTGGTACATCGCAATCACGCGGTCTTCCTCTACAAGCGTTGCACCCGAAAAACAGCATCTTTCGGGGTTCGGATAGATCGCATAAGGCAGGTCGCGCCAGTGGATGAGGTCGTCGCTAATTGCGTGTCCCCAATGCTGCCGCGTATCTTCAGGTGGATACGCCTGATAAAAAAGATGCCAGCGTCCCTGCCAGAAACACAGACCGTTCGGGTCGTTAAGCATCGCCTCAGGGTTGATATAGTGATAGATAGGACGATGTGGGTCGCCTTCATAAGCCTTTCGTGCAGCGATGAGCCGTTGCATCAAGGGATTCGTCTCCAACTGCGCTTCTTGTTCTTCCAACGTCTCCGCGAATGTGTAATGCGGTACAAGCGAAGTATAGTCTTCGTTGGTTTCCATCGTGTCTCCTCTGTTACGTAAACGCTATGAAATACTGTGGTAGTTAGAATAGCATAGACATGCCTGTATGTCCAGAAAATTTTCCGTTCCCGCCTTCCGATTTTGAATTGACATCACTTTTATGTCCTGCTACAATGCATAAGTGTTATCTGAGGGCAACACGTTGATTAGGACACTCGATCGTTAAAGGAGTAATGAAGCGATGGATAGAACCGAACAGCAACCACGCAAAAAGGCGGAGATGCACGTCGGTGTTCAAGGCATCGGGACCTCTCCTAAAGAGTTGGCATTCCTTGTTCGCCACGGTGTAACGCACATGGATGCCTCCGTTGGGAATACCGAAACCGAAACACTGATTCGGCACAAGGCAGAGGCAGCCGAAGTCGGGGTCAGCCTCGAAATGATTCACATCGGGCTTCCAAAAAGCATCATATTCGCCCAAGATCCACAACGCGATAAGGACCTCGATGCCGTCTGCCAGATGATCGAAAATGCTGCAGCGGCAGGGTTACGCGGTTTGAACTATAATTTCTGCATCCTGAGCCATCAACGAACAGAAAGCACCCTCGGACGCGGCGGTTCACGTTACAGTACGTTTGACTTCTCCAAATATGACAACGAAACACTTTCAGAAGCAGGTGAGGTGAGTCGTGAAGAGGCGTTTGACCGAATCGCTTATTTCCTTGAGCGCGTCATTCCGGTTGCCGAGGCAAATCGTGTCCAAATGGCGTGCCATCCGAACGATCCACCCGCTCCTATTTTGAGAGGTGTTGAACGCTGGAATTACCCCGTGTTCGACGGCTTGAAACGCTTCTCTGAAATCGTCGATAGTCCGTATCACGGCTTTAACTTCTGTTGTGGTACAGTTTCGGAGGGTTTAGACGATCCCGCTACCGAATTCTACGAAATCCTCCGCTACTTCGGCGAGCGGAAAAAACTTTTTAACATCCACTTTCGCAACATCCGTGGCGGATTACACAATTTCCAAGAAGTCTGGCCCGACGAAGGACACTTGGACATGCATAAGGTCGCACAAACACTGCGAGATGTGGAATATCCCTACATGCTCATGCCTGACCACGCACCAGGGCATCCAGATGACCGATCACCGTCGGGTGTTTCCGGTCGTGTCCGACAAGCGTGGGCATTCCAATTCGGATATATCATCGCCTTGATTCAGGCGGTAAATTCAGAAGCATAGATCGCTTTGTTTCAGTTAGAGCGGCACAGTCTCACAATCAAAACGTCCCTTAATGGTAGATTTAACTTTTAGGAGGTAAAAATGAAATTCATTATAATTTGCTTAGCAATCACGGTCTGCCTGACCTTCACAGTACAAACTTATGCAGAGATTGACTTTTCAACCGCACGAGGGATTTGGCTACTCGACGAGGGTGAAGGCAATGTTATCAACGATATTTCTGGAAACGACAATCAAGGTGAACTTCAAGGAGGCGAATGGAGCGAAGGACCCGACGGTGGTCCCGCCCTAAGTTTAAATGGACAAGATGATCGGGTTATCATTTCTGACTCCGATAGTATGTATCTGGAAGGGGCATGGACGATCACTGCTTGGACTTTTGTGAATAACACCGAGAATGGGTTCGGACACATCCTCGGCAAGAGACCTGCGTCTGGCACAGTAGCAAATTACGCATTCAGAACAAGCGGCAACGGGACCGGATGGGAAGCTTACTTTGCGCGAGATGGTTGGAAAGGTGCCTGGAACCAAGGAAGCGTAAAGAAAGATACTTGGTTGTATATGACCGCAACGTATGACGGAACGGATACCATTAAGATCTATGAAAATGGAACTGAAATTGGTTCTGTTGGCGGAATGGGCGGACCAGGACCTCGAAATGACACTGATGTCAACATCGGCGGCTGGACCAACAACACTTCAGAGACACTTGACGGTATGCTGTCTGAGGTCGCAATTTTCGACGTCGCACTGGAAGTAGACGATATAAACACCCTTATGGAACAGGGACTCTCGTCTCTTACGGATGTTGAGCCTGCCGGAAAACTGGCAACGACGTGGGCAAGTCTCAAATCTCAATAATAGATAATAACCGGATACATCATCCCTCTGATTCGTAGGTAAATTTATAGTAGATTACGGAATTGCTTATACACTTTGCATCGGCGAGGTTAGGAAACCTCGCCTACCAGGGGCTGGAGATGTGTATTTATTTTCGGAATTCACTATAAAACAGGGATTGATTGGTTTCAGTTAGAGTGAACAGAATGTCGCTTAATGGTAAATTCAACCTTTAGGAGGTAAAAATGAAACCCATTATAGTTTGCTTAGCGATAATTACCATCAGTCTGACTTTCACAGTGCAAACTTATGCGGAGATTGATTTTGAAACCGCACGAGGGATTTGGCTACTCGATGAAGGGAAAGGCAAGGATATTGAGGATATTTCTGGAAACGAAAATCACGGTGAACTTCAGGGAGGAAAATGGGTTAAAGGCCCCGATGGTCCTGCCCTCAGTTTAAATGGACAAGATGATCGGGTTATCATTCCTGACTCGGATAGTATGTATCTGGAAGAGGCGTGGTCAATTACTGCCTGGGCTTATGTAAATAAATCCGAGAACGGCTATGGACATATTCTCGGCAAAAGACCTGCAGCGGGTACGGTGGCTAATTACGCCTTCAGGACGAGCAGCACCGGTACCGGTTGGGAAGCTTACTTTGCAAACGGCGGCTGGAAAGGGGCATGGAATCAAAATCAGGTCAAAAAAGATACCTGGTTGTACATGACCGCAACTTACGACGCAAAGGATAAGATTACAATCTACGAAAATGCTGAAGAAATTGGCGGTGCTGCCGGGATGGGTAAACCGGCACCTCGGAATGATACTGATGTCAACATTGGCGGTTGGACCAACAACACATCAGAGACACTTGACGGTATGCTCTATGAGGTCGCAATTTTCGCTTCCGTCCTGGAAGTAGACGATATAGAGGTGCTGATGGAGGAAGGGTTAGTGACACTACTGCCTGTTAAACCTGCTGGTAAACTTGCAACGACGTGGGCAGGTATCAAAGCTCGGCAATAGGTTAAGTAAATTGGTGCAGCTGGTGTGTTCTCTAAACGACTGGCTGCACCTATTTTACGGATGTTTGCTGTAGGAAAACAGCATGATTGAAAATCTCGAACACGCGCGACTCACAATTCATCACCCAACACGGAGAGACTATGGCAAAATCACCAAATATCCTTCTCATTCTCGCTGATGACCACGGCTACGGGGATATTTCAGCACACAACGGTCCATCAATTCAAACACCAAACATCGACCGGATCGCCGCAGGCGGCACACGGTTTACCAGATTTTATGCGAATTCCTCTGTCTGTTCTCCGAGTAGAGCCTCTCTCATGACTGGACGCTATCCTGACCGTGCTGGCGTTCCCGGAGTCATTCGCACCCACCCAGAAAACAGTTGGGGCTACTTTCGACAGGACGCAACCACACTTCCCGCGGCCTTGAAACAGAAGGATTATAACACCGCACTCATCGGCAAGTGGCATCTTGGACTTGAATCTGAGAATCATCCATGCCAGCGAGGCTTTGACCACTTTTACGGATTCCTTGGCGACATGATGGATGACTACTACACGCACCTTCGGCATGATATAAACTACATGCGACACGGCTTTGAGACGATTGATCCAAGAGGACACGCTACTGACCTCTTCACGGAATGGAGCACAGAATTCATCCAATCGCATGCACAATCCGCTGACCCTTTTTTCCTCTATCTCGCCTACAATGCACCCCATACCCCCATACAACCGCCTGATGAGTGGGTGACACGGGTGCAGGCACGCGAGCCAGACATCTCACCAGAACGCGCAAAATATGTCGCGCTCGTTGAACACATGGATGCCGGTATCGGACGCGTGCTTGATACACTCGCCGAGACAGATCAGTTGTCGAATACCCTTGTTATCTACTCCTCTGATAACGGTGGGCAGATGAACGTCGGCGCACACAACGGCCCATTGCGGGGACAAAAAGGTGATATGTATGAAGGTGGCATCCGAGTCCCAACGTGTGCGATGTGGCCCGGACACATTTTAGAAGGGCATGTCACCGATCAGGTCGCACTACTCATGGACATCTTCCCGACGGTATGTGAGGTGGCAGGCGCGCCGATTCCGGATGAGATTGAGGGACGTTCAATCTGGCAAACGCTTCGAGGGGAACAGCAAGACTTCTCTGAGCGTATTCTCTACTGGTTGCGAAGGGAAGGCGGCGGACAATTTTTCGGTCAATCTCAACACGCAGTCCGACGCGGCGACATCAAGCTCCTCCACAACAGACCTTTTCAACCCTTAGAACTCTACGATTTATCAAGCGATCCGCTGGAAACGACAAACAACACAGGAACAGATACACAACTCTTCAGAGAAATGAGTCAACTGTTTCAGGCAGAGACGCAGAAAGCGGGCAATGTGCCGTGGCAGCCGTAGCAGGAGTCTCCGAGCCTTCTATTCTCAAAAACGTCCTTATCATTGCGCCGCTCAGCCTCATTGGACGTGCTGGCACATTTCTCATCTATATTGTCCTTGCTAACTGGTTCGGCGATACAGCAGAGATGGACTTTATCTACTACTATTGGGGGATCGCTGTATTCCTGATTGAGTTGCTCAGTGCTGCTTCAGTCTATTCTGTTCTCGTTCCGTTGTTAGCCGAAGCCCGTGCAAAAAGCGAGACCGAAGCACAACGTTGTGTCCAATCTGTATTTTCTCTCTATATCACCATAATGCCGGTACTCTGCTGTCTTTTAGTCAGCATTTCTTATGCAGTCTCTCAACTCTTTTTTCCCAATGCAGGACTCGCACCTTCTACCACTATTAGTATCGTGTGCGGTTTTCTCATCTTTGCGATTGTTTCTGCGATCCGCTGGATGCTTAAGGCGATATTAGACACCTACCAAGCATTCCAGTTACCCGTCATTGTCCAAGGAATCCGTGCTGTTTTGATCATCGGTACTATCTACCTACTCAAGCCTTCTTTGGCTTGGTTTAGCATACCACTGTCCCTGATTCTTGGTGAACTCTTTCAAATCCTTATTCTATTTCCGAGATGCTGCGCCATGCTAAACTTACGCGTCCGGGACTTGGTAGTGTTTAAGATCGGCGGTTGGCAAGAAACACAATACACCAAATCGTTTTTACGGCAGTGTCTACTGATGATGGTTGCAGCGATCTCAGACGGATTAAATCCGGTTGTTGACAGGGGTATGGGAAGCACATTAGGCGCGAGTTCGGTGTCAAAACTCGATTACGCCCTCCGTTTGTGTGCAATTCCTGAAACGCTCACGGGTGTCACACTGCCCATTTTGCTATCACACTGGGCGAAGATTTCCGCATCTAAATCGAACTCGGAAAACACCCAGCACCTACAGCGAAGTGTTTGGCAAGGTGTTATCGCTTTGCTGGTGCTGATGGTACCATTTCTTGTCGTGTTCTATCTTTCCCGGTCAGGTATCGTAGCGATGTTGTATGGGCATGGGAAATTGTCGGAGGCAGGACAGGTTCATATCGCTTCACTGCTCGGTATCTATCTTTTGGGGATGCTTCCGCGTTTAATCAGTAGGTTGCTCATCCGTGCACATCTGGCACGTCAAGCACACCGGACTGTTCTCACGGCAACACTCATTAGGCTTATCCTCAACCCGTTTCTCAATTGGTTTTTCATGCAATATTGGGGATTAGAAGGGATTGCTTGGTCAACGGCTCTGTTATCTTATCCGATTCTTGGGTATATTGCGGTTGCATTCTGGCGACCAAAAGATAAATTCAAGGACGCAAACCGCAAACCGCAAACCGCAAACCGCGATGGACAAAGCTCTACACTTTAGCAAAACGCTCAGGGCAGTTCGAGGCGATGCCCTGTACGCCGAAAGCCTTCATTTCACACATACGCGCGATGTCATCGACAGTCCAACACCACAAGGCGATCCCGCGGCGGCGGACTTCATAAGCAAACTCCGCTGTGATAAGTTGATGATTGACATTTAAGAGGCTGCTACCGAGTTCACCTAACTGTTGACACAACTGTTCAGGAGCCGCATGATCGTTATGGCTTCCGATAAGCCATCCCGTCGGAATGCGAGGCTCTAATGCGCGAACGGTTCGCAAAACGGAAATATGGAAGGAGATAATAACGGTTAGATTTAAGGATTGAGTCTCGCGAACCTTTGCCACGACCGCCTCGGCTATCAACGGGTCCTTGATTTCCAGAACCGCAATAGTCTCTTCCCCAACGCATTCCAATGCTTCCGAGAGGGTCGGCACCGGTTCACCGGTAAATTCAGGAGCAAACCACCCGCCCGCATCAGCCTGTTTGATTGTTTCCAAGGGGATTTGGTTAACGGGACCACTCTGGTCAGTCGTTCGATCCAAGGACGAGTCGTGTATCACCACGACCTCGCCATCGGCACTGCCGTGCAGATCAAGTTCAACAGCATCAACACCAATTTCGATCGCCTTTTTGAACGCAGCGAGCGTATTTTCTGGCGCACTGCCTGACGCCCCACGATGCGCAATCCGAATCCACGAACCCATGATACGTCCCTTCCAGAGCGAGCTGCTACTCGATATCGCCTTGCCGAATCTTCTTTAAAAGGGTCGTTCGACTCATGCCCAGCAAGTTGGCTGTCTTGCTGTGATTGCCCGAAAATTCATCTAACACCAGTTCAATCAATGCCTTATCCAATGTAGCGACAACTTCCTCATAAAGTCCAGATTTCTCATCAGCGATAGCCTCTTTTGTGACATCTTGTAAAATAGATTTGAAAGCGGTGAAGAGTTGCGGCGCGTCCGTTGAATCTGTAAGGTCCCCTGCCCGAATTTCTGTTGGTAGGTCGTCTGGTAAAATCACATCTGCCCGACAGAGTGCTGCCGCGCTTCTGAGACAATTCTCTAATTCCCGAACGTTGCCGGGCCATCCGTAATTTTGTAGGAGCTCCATACCATCTTCGGAAATACCACGGATCAGTTTACCGAGTTCTTCTTGAATCAGCTGCAAGAAATGCGTAACAAGCAACGGAATATCTTCTCGGCGTTCACGCAAAGGTGGGAGGTGGAGAGCGACGCGCTTGAAACGGTAATAGAGATCCTCACGAAATTGACCTCGCTTTACCATATTTTCAAGTTCTTGATTCGTTGCAGCGATGACACGCACATCTACTTTAAGGGTACGGGTACCTCCCAATCGCTCAATCTCTTGTGTCTGTAGTGCGCGGAGGAGCTTCACCTGTAAAGCCGGGGTCATATTCCCAACTTCATCAAGGAAAAGGGTACCACCATCAGCCAATTCAAATCGTCCGGGTTTACCCTCTGTTTTCGCACCCGTAAACGCGCCCTCCTCGTAACCAAACAACTCACTTTCCAAAAGTTCATCCGGCAGTGCGCCACAGTCAACGGGAATAAACGGGTGCTCCTTGCGTTCACTTCCTGCGTGGATTGCGCGGGCAACAAGGTCCTTGCCTGTTCCTGTTTCCCCTTCAATCAAAACGGTTACTGTATTGCTCGCCATAACACCAATGAGTTTGTAAATTTCTCGCATCTGACTGCTTTTTCCAACCAAGCGATGCCCAACTTGTACCGTTGGCAAGTCGTCTGCTGTGTCTGCAGGCAAGGCACTACGGACGGATTGTGTACGGAAGGCGCGGTCCAACACACTTTTGACGATGTCCAAATCAATCGGTTTCGGAACAAAATCGAATGCCTGCAAGCGCATCGCCTCTATTGTCGTCTCCACATCGTCATAAGCCGTGATAATAATCACAATTACCCACGGGTAACTGGCTTTAATTTCGCCTAACGCCTCCAGACCACTCATCCCTGGTAGTCTTACATCAAGCAAGACGACATCCGGCTTATCGGCTGCGATGCGGCGCAAACCCTCCTCAGCATTGTTTGCAATACTCGGGCAGTAACCTTCGCTCTCCAGAAATTGCGCAAATGCCCAACAGATTTTCTCATCGTCGTCAATTACTAACACATTCTTCATCTTTTTAACTATTAAGTCTGGGCACCGTTCCACGAATCAAATACAGACTATAGTCTCTTGAGTCCCGTAGGACGGCATCCGAAGTTAATCGTTAGAAAATCGTTTGCCACCTTCTATTGAAAGCAAAAACTTTTTACCATCCTCGCTCATTTCAGTATCGTCAGGAACTTCCTTTCTCTCCTCCAGCTTCCGTTTGAGAACCGGATAAGAATCAACAACAGGAACTTCACTGAGAGAAGTGAGCATCGGTTTCCGCTTTTCCGCTGCCTCAATTACTTCGGCGAGCCGTTCATTTTTTCCTGCAACCTGTGCAGCGTCTCGCTCTTTGAAATCCGGGAGTACTCGTTCTGCGAACAGTTCCAGAGATTCACATATATCTTCATGGCGGTTTGCCCCCGCCTGTTGAATGAAAACAACTTGGTCAACCCCAGCACTCTCCATTATCTCCAAGTGTTCACGTATCTGATCAGGCGTGCCGATCCCCGCTCTGGCTTCGGCAGGATCCTGCCGGGTCTGTTTATAAAGCTGCCAAATATCGGTTTTCCCGGGTATCTGCGAGCCGTTGTGATAATAGTGAGCAAGGCCAAATCGGAAGAAGCGCAAGCCATCTAACCCACGCGCAACTGCCGTCTCTTCATCGTCATGGCATGAAAAACCTGATACCATAGCAATATTTGGATTCACCCGCTGCGTCAAAGGTTCACACGCTTTCTCAAAGATGTCATAATATTCCTCAACCCAAAATTTGGCTTCGTCTGCATCAACGAAGGCGAAAGTCAAAGCACCGAGTCCGTATCGAGCTGCATAGCGCAGGCTATCACGACTTGAACATGCGACCCAAGGCGGTGGGTGCGGACTTTGCAACGGTTTGGGAACCACATTACGCGGCGGCATCGAAAAATACTGTCCTTCATACCCGGCATAAGGCGATTGCACCATCATCTTTGCTGTCTCGCGTGTGCATTCTGCCCACATCTCGCGTTTGGATTTTGGATCAACGTTGAACCCACCAAGTTCCATGTGTGAAGCGGACTCGCCAGTTCCCCATTCCACGCGACCGTTCGATACAAGGTCAAGTGTTGCGATACGTTCGGCAACACGCGCCGGATGGTTATAACCCGGTGGCATCAGGACGATCCCGTGTCCTAACCGAATCTGACTTGTCCGTTGGCTACATGCAGCGAGGAACACCTCTGGGGCAGAAGAATGCGAATATTCTTCAAGAAAGTGGTGTTCAACCTCCCAAATATAGTCGAATCCGAGTCTGTCAGCGAGTTCTACTTGCGCTAACGCATCCTGAAAAAGTTTATGCTCCGCCCCCTCATCCCAGGGACGCGGAATCTGATGTTCGTAAAATAGTCCAAATTTCATGCGTTCTTATCGTTTCCTGTATTAATCTCTCACCTATTTAGTGGCAGCAAAATCCAAATTTAACTATCAATCGTATCAAGCGTTTGCATTTCTGCATCAGTTAACTGCCATGCGAAAACATCCAAATTCGCGCGTAAATGTGGCACCGAACCAGACTTCGGAATCGTAATAATATCCTGTTGGACAAGCCAGCGCAACGCCACCTGTGCCGCAGTTTTGCTGTGATTTTCCCCAATTTCACTGAGCGTTGCGTCACCCGCAAGGTCTCCAACAGCTAAAGGACGGTGCGCAGTCATCACAATATTTCGGGCGTGACAGTAATCTCGCAATTCCGAGCGATTTCTACGGACATGATATTCGACTTGGTTTGTGCAAATCGGGAGTTCGGAAACTTCGCACGATGCCGCTACTTGTGGAATACTAAAATTACTGATGCCGATGCTTTTTACCTGCTCTGCTTCATAGAGCTCATGGAAAGCCCCAAAAGTTTCAGCAAACGGAACAGAATCGTTTGGATGGTGAATCAATAACAGATCTACGTAGTCCATCTGCAGATCCCTTAGACACTCTTCAAATTGGGAGAGGACCTCAGCATGCCTAAGATGAGTTCCCCAAATCTTGGTGGTAAGAAAGAGGTCTTCGCGGTCGATGCGAACGTCACGGAGTGCTTTTCCAATCTCGCGTTGATTTTGATACATCCACGCTGTGTCAATGTGATTGTAACCCAACGCGATAGCCTCTTTGACGACGCGCTCGCACTGTCCGCCTCTTAATTGCCAGGTTCCCAAACCCAGT
>VXZL01000245.1 GCA_009845505.1 Candidatus Poribacteria bacterium
TCGTTAGATGTGTATAAGATTCATGATGTAGAATATTAGCGTTATTTATTGAAAGAAGGTGAACACCGTTCCTACCCAAACGCTCAGAATTCGACCATTCACTATTTTCCTTATCTGCGTGTTAGTGCCTATCAACTGTTGGTGGGTAACTGTCTCCATTATGCGTGGCGGCGGGAGTCCGACGCAGGTTTCGCTTTTTTACAATGCCGTTATCACCATCTTAATCTTGTTAGGCATTGGTGTGCTTTTGCGTCGGCTGCATCGCGCTCTCATGCTGAACCGCGCCGAATTGCTTGTCATCTATACCTGTATTTCAGTGGGAGCCGGACTTGCAGGGGTTGATAGGTTCCTTGTCCTCATGCCTCTGATTGGGCATGCCCATTGGTTTGCAACACCAGAGAACGACTGGGCAAACCTGTTTCATTTGCATATCCCGCAATGGCTAACTGTCAGTCAACGGCACGCGTTGGAGGGGTATTACACCGGATTTGAAAGTATCTACGAATCTCGCTACTTAATGGCGTGGTTGCCTGCTATCTTCTGGTGGACGCTTTTTTTGGTCGCCGTTCACCTCGTGATGCTCTGCTTGAGCCTAATTTTTCGGAAGCAGTGGGTCGAATCAGAACGCCTCAGTTACCCAATTATCCAACTACCTTTTGAGATGACAACGCGGACCCGCAGATTTTTCAGTTCGCCGTGGATGTGGCTTGGGCTTTCGATCGGTGTCATCATTGACATCATCAACGGGTTGAACTTCCTGTTTCCGGTCGTTCCGAGCCTCGGTGGAAAGTTGTATGATTTGCGGCGGATTTTTACAGAACGTCCATGGAACGGGATAGGTTGGAGTCCGATGGGTGTTTTTCCATTCGGTGTGGGGCTTTCGTTTTTTATACCGCTGGACCTCTCCTTCTCCTGCTGGGCATTCTGGTTAATCTGGCGAGCGGAACGTCTGTTAGGTGTCATTGCAGGGTGGCGCGGGTTGCCACGTTTCCCCTATGAAGCCGAACAATCGCACGGCGCGTATTTAGGGCTGTGTGTCGTCGCCATCTGGATGAGTCGCCGCTACTTAAAAGGGGTCGCACAGCAGCTCATATCTCCCAAAAAAGACGAACCCGTTTCATATCGATTGGCTGTTATCGGATTCCTTATTGGGATAGGATTCATCGTCGGTTTCTGCCTGAAGATGGGGATGAGTTTCTGGATCATCATCGTCTATTTCGCCATCTGGTTCGCTATTGCGATAGCAATTACACGATTGCGTGCCGAACTCGGTTCACCTGTCCACGACTTACACTTCATCGGACCCGATGAAATGCTGCCACGATTGTTGGGTATCCGCAGGCTTGGAGCGGTGAACTTAACGGGGTTTGCGTACCTTTATTGCCTGAACCGTGCGCACCGTTCGCACGCTATGCCTCACCAACTTGAAGGCTTTAAATTAGCCGACGGTGCCAACATCCCGATACGGCGGTTCGCTGCACTCATGATGCTGGCTTCGGCGTTAGGTGCGATTGGGTCATTTTGGGCGTATCTGTCCATGTACTACGCGGAGGGCGGTGTCGCTGGATTCGGTAGAGAATCTTTTAACCGATTAGAGACATGGCTCACTTACACAGCACCACCAGATGTGCCAGCCATCAGTTTTGCGACATTCGGGTTCGGATTGACGTTGCTGCTTGCAGCGATGCGGATGCGATTCCTCTGGTGGAACTTACACCCTGTCGGCTATGCTATCTGCGGTAGTTGGGCGATTAACCCAATGATTGGTTCCATTTTTGTGGGATGGCTGCTCAAGTGGCTCGTCCTGAAATATGGCGGTATCCGTTTACATCGAAAGGCTGTTCCATTTTTCCTTGGAATTGTGCTCGGTGAGTTTGTGATTGGTTCGTTCTGGAGTTTGTTAGCGATTGTCCTCGATCAACCGATGTATCGCTTCCTGTTTTAATGGCTGCCGGCTATCAGCGGTCAGCAGTCAGCAATCCACTGCTGATAGCAAGAAAAGACGTTGTTATTTTTGCTATTTGTGGTATAATATCTAAAACATAATATTGGGAACGAAGTATTGGAACTCCAAGAGAAAGCAGAATTCATATCAGATACACTGGAAGGGTTACTCGGTGTCCCGACCCGCGATGGCGCGGGAGAGGTCTTAGAATGCCTCATCTTAACGATCCTGTCACAAAACACGACCGATGTTAACCGAGATAGAGGATATACCGAACTGAAAGACCGATTTCCAACGTGGGAAGATGTTTTGCAGGCAGATGTTAAGGCGATAGAGGTAGCCATAAGACTTGCCGGATTGGGCAATCAGAAGAGTCGGACCATCAAAAACTTCCTCTCGTGGCTCAAAGCGGAACATGGTGAACTCTCACTGGAGTTTATCCACGATATGGAAACTGAGGCAGCATTAGAACTCCTGTGTCAACACAAAGGTATCGGTATCAAAACCGCCTCTGTCACGCTCTCTTTCGCGTGCGGTCGGGAGGTTTTTCCTGTTGATACGCACATCCTACGGATTTCTAAACGTCTCGGACTAATTCCGTCGAATTGTAGTGCGGAAAAGGCGCATCAGGTGTTGCTCCCAATCGTACCGCTGGGCAAAGCGTATCCGTTCCACATGAACCTGATTTACTTCGGCAGACAAATCTGTGATGCCCGAAAGCCGTTGTGTGAACGGTGTCCATTGACGCACCACTGCCTCTACTATAAAGATAACCGACAAACTTAGGTAGCACTTCCCAGTATCGGAGAGAAAATATGTTTAATTGGCGAAATTTGTCATGGAAACATATATTTGTGGTGTTGTTGGTTCTACATATCCTACCGCTCTGGATCTTTGCGTATTTCCCCTCTCAAGACGGTGCGAGCCATATCTATAACGGCCTGGTGCTAAAGGAATACGGCAAACACGAAAACTATACACTCCGGGATGCATGGAAGTTGAACATCACGGTCTTCCCGAACTGGCTGTCTCACATTATGCTGGCAGCATTCCTCTACATATTCCCGCCTGTCATCTCGGAAAAGGTTTTTCTAACGATTGCGATTGGCATGGTCCCGTTCGCTTTCTTCTACTTCCTCAATGCCGTCAATAGAGGTCAGAAGGGTCAGTATGTGTATGCTTGGCTCGGTTTCCCATTTGCTTATAACTATCTCCTCTATATGGGATTTTACAACTTCCAACTGAGCATCTCGTTTTTCTTCTTTAGCTTCGGGTTCTGGTGGAAACACAAAGACGACATGCAAATAAAATACTTGGTTTGGCTCTATGTGTTACTACTGCTGACCTATCTGTCACACATTGCTTCTTATGGACTCGTGGTGTTGGGTATCTCTGTGGCAGGATGTTGTTTGTGGGGTGCACCAGCGATAACTGCAGCGTGGCGAACGCGCAGTGAAGGTTTTCGACCACTGCTTCAAAAGTTTTTCGTTAGCCTCAAACCTGCATTTCGCTTCTTTCTTTATATGGTGCCGATGTATTTTGTGCTGGTAGACTATTACCTACAGAGCGTAAAGCAGCACCAACAGGGTAATCACCGCGGGGCGGAATGGGTTTGGGAATACTTTTTGGGAATCAAGTCGATCGTCTATTTTACTGACTGGCATCTTCCGGTGCACTATTGTGTCCTCGGTGTGTTAGGTATAGCACTACTTGTCTCTATCGGTTATCGAATTCAACGTAAACAGTGGGTGAAACAGACCGATGTCTTTTTGTTAATTGCGATTTTGTTTACGTATATGTTCGTCAGGGCACCGTGGAGTTATGGACCCGGGGGTTGGATTAACGACAGGATTCACCTCTACATTCTGCTGCTGATGGCAGCGTGGTTCATTCCAGATATGGGCAGAACGTTTCGACATGCTATCGCGGCTTGTCTTATCGTTTTCAGTTTAGTCCACTTCGGTAGGACTGCCTATGACCATGCCCGCATCGCGCCAGAAATTTCAGAACTGGTATCGGGAACACACCTTATCGAACCCCACACAACGTACCTGATTGAGAGTGCGGATTGGCACAAATCTGAGGCGTTGGGTAGGGTTGAATATGTCACACCTTATGCTCACCACATGGCACTCTACGGCGTATATGCAGACGACGTGGCGCATCTGGAAAACTACGAAGCCGCATTTAATTATTTTCCCATAAACCGTAACGACGAGAACGCGCCAGATGATTATATCGACGCGTGGTATCTGAAAGCACCCGCAGACTATGTTCTCGCGTGGTATCCACCGGATACCCCTGAATTTCGGGCACAGACGGCAAACCATGAAATTATTTACGAAACGAAACATCTCCAACTCTATAGAAAGAAACGCGCACCGGGACCGATGCTGGATTTATGGGATAGGACTGAAACGGGGAACTTGATAATCCGTTTTGATATGCAACACCACAATAGCAGACCCCGTGAAACTGCCCCCGACTACCACGCCATCGGACCCAACACGGAATACGAGAGCGGCAAATTCGGATGGCAGACGCGCGCGCCCTATGAAGCCTACCGAGATGGTAGGCGACAGGAGCCGGTTTCGCACGATGCCGTTTGGAGTCAAAGGGATGCTGCCTTCAAACTTGATCTACCGAACGGCACCTATCGTGTAACCAACACATTCATGGCGGCAATAAACGCGACGCATACAATCAATCTGTTAGCAAATGGGACACCTGTAATCAAAGACTTGGTTGTAACAGATGGCGACGCAGCACTACACCACACCTACACCGTGGAAGTCACGGACGGATACCTCACCCAAGTCATTTTCACACCGAAAGATCGGGTGCGCCATGAAGATGAATGGAATAGGAGAAACCATTTTTGGATTTGGAACGGCAGTACTATTGAACAAGTACAACCAAAATGACGGATAATTTAAGCAGATCCGTGTATTTGCTGGCGAGGTTTCCAACCTCGCTGACAGAAAAAAGGAGAATTGATTGAATGATTAAACCACATGGAGCCGAAACCTTAACACCCCTTTACGTTTCGGATGATGCAGCACGCGCCGAACTGGCGAAAGAAGCGGAACAACTTCCGTCTGTCCTACTCTCTTCAGGTGCTGCTGCATCAGCTGTTATGTTAGCATCAGGCTACTTCACACCGCTGACGGGCTACATGAACATCGCTGAAGCAATAAGCGTCGCTACAGACATGAAACTGCCGATCGGACTTTTCTGGCCCGTTCCGATCATGAACATTGTTCCGTCAGAACAACTTACGGATGCAGTGAAGAACGCAGACAGAATTGCTTTACGTGATCCGAACGTTGAAGGCAATCCACCGCTCGCAGTCATGAAGGTTTCGGCAATCGAGACACTCTCGGCAGAACAGAAACAACTTCTCATCGAAAAGACCTTTGGAACAACTGACCCAGAACACCCTGGTGTTCCTGCTTTCGCGGATGTCGGTGACAACGTTCTCTCCGGTTCCATCGAAGTCCTGAACTACTCCTATTTCCGAGAAGATTTCCCGGACACCTTCCGCACAGCCGTCGAGATTCGTGAAGACATCGCTGCGCGCGGATGGGACACCGTCGTCGCTTTCCAGACACGGAATCCGATGCACCGTGCCCATGAGGGACTCTGCAAAATCGCACAAGAGGCAGTCAATGCCGATGGTATTCTAATTCATATGCTTCTCGGTAAGCTAAAGCCCGGGGACATTCCCGCTGCTGTTCGTGATGCTTGCATCCGTACAATGGTGGAACGCTATTTCCCCGAAAATACCGTCTCTATCACCGGTTACGGGTTCGATATGCTCTATGCTGGACCGAGAGAGGCACTCCTCCATGCCGTCTTCCGTCAGAATTGCGGTGCGTCGCACTTCATCGTCGGACGCGATCACGCAGGCGCAGGCGACTACTACGGCGCATTCGATGCACAAGAGATTTTCGACACAATCCCTGAAGACGCACTCGAAATCGGTATCTTCCGTGGTGATTTCACCGTATGGAGCAAAAAGCGCAATAAAATCATCATGATGCGCGACTACCCTGACGATGCGGACGATTATTTCGAGATCTCTGGGACAAAACTGCGTGAGATGCTCGCCGCTGGCGAACCGCTCCCACCAGAAATTTCACGACCCGAAGTCGCGGAGATTTTGATGGAATACTATCAAACCGAAGCGAATTAGTACAATATAGTGGAAGCCGTTCAATACACCAAAAGTATCCCACGTTATCTCGCGATGCGCCACCTTGGGAAGAAGTGGCGCAGTCTCTACACGTCTCCATTCTCCTGCACGCGTCTCGTTGATATTCCGGAGCCGCAACTGCCAACGCCTGAATGGGTTAAAGTCAAGACCCGGCTCAGTGGTATCTGTGGCTCTGATCTGGCGACAATTACTGCGAAAGGGAGTCCGTATTTCTCTCCGTTTACGTCAACACCTTTTGTGCTGGGACATGAAATTGTCGGTGATATTGCGGAAATCGGTCATGCAGTGGACGGCTTCCCCCTCGGCGCACGTGTGGTCATCGAACCTGCCTTGTCGTGTAAGGTGAGAGGTATATCGCCGGAGTGTCATCAGTGTCGAAACTTCCGTTTCGCCAACTGTGAAAATATCACAAAAGGTGATATTTCCGAAGGTGTTCAGACAGGTTATTGCCGAGATACTGGGGGCGGATGGAGCCGATACGTTCTGGCGCATCAATCGCAACTCCACCTCGTTCCTGACGGGATTTCGGACGAAGCGGCAGTGCTGCTCGAACCTTTCGCGTGTGCGTTACACGGCGTTCTGAAAACACAACACCCGGTAGGAGGGATTTGTAATCCCGACTCTTCGATCTGCGTCATCGGCGGCGGCACAATAGGTCTGCTTACCGTTGCTGCACTGCGGATACTTGGTCATCGGAACCGAATTATCATCTTCGCCAAATATCCGCATCAACAGGAATTGGCACGCCAACTCGGTGCGGACGATGTACTCTCACCAAACAAAAGTCGATACGCCGCGTTCTGTGAACTCACCGGCGCAGCATCGCATCAACCCGAACTCGGACAGCAGGTATTGGTTGGTGGTGTGGACGTTACCTTCGATTGCATCGGTTCCAGCGTTACGATAGACGACGCGCTCCGTTTTACGCGGGCAGGTGGGGAAGTCGTCTTAGTCGGTATGCCGGGGATACCGAAAAATGTTGACTGGACATCTATTTGGTATAAGCAGTTGCGCGTGGCGGGTGCATATACCTACGGACTCGAAACACATAACGGTGAACAGGTGCATACCTTCACACTCTGCATGCGCCTGCTTCAGCAGATGGAATCCCACTTGCGTCCGCTGGTGAGCACGCTGTTTCCGCTGAGGGATTACAAACGCGCCATTCAGACGGCTCTGAATACTGGCAAGACCGCTACGGTGAAAACTGTATTTGATTTACGGAACTAATTTTAATGGAGTTTGAGTGGAACGCAAACAAAGCAGCATCTAATCTGTCAAAACATGGAGTGTCATTTGATGAAGCACAGACTGTTTTTGATGATACCTTCTATGTCGACTTTTATGATCCAGACCACTCTTACGATAAACATAGGTATATTATTATTGGACAATCGGCACAGAACCATTTATTGATTGTGTCATATACCGAACGAGGCAATGTAATTCGTTTAATCAGCGCGAGAAAAGCAACGCGCGGGGAGAGAGAAATGTATGAAGAAAGATAAAACAACAACCGAAGACGAACTGAGACCGGAATACGATTTAAAGAGTTTGCAGGTAAGAAAAATGGGACCCGAACGGAAGCACTTCGGTAGATTTGTTGTCCAATTAGAGCCTGATGTTGCTGAGGTATTTCCAGATGCTGCATCTGTAAATGAGGCACTACGGTTTCTCATCCGGATCACCAAAGAAAACAGCGAGACCACTCAGAGCATTGGTACCGATATCTAATATCCGATGTGAAACTGACGCACTTTCTATGACACCTCTCGCTACTTTGCAGAACTCTCCACAAACTACGCTTTCCACCCACAGAGGCATTACAGCACGGAGTCTACTTATCGGCATAGTCGGGGTAATATGTCAATGCCTCGCCACGCCTTACAACGACTTCCGCGTCGGCGGCACCTACCTCGCAGGCAACCACCTGCCGATCGCCGTTGTCTTCATCATGCTCATCTTCGTACTCGGCGTTAATGTCCTTCTCAAGCGACTGAAGCCGGGCAGCGAATTACAAGCGAGCGAACTCCTCATCATCTGGGGCATGATGCTGGTTGCATCTGGTATTCCGTCTTCAGGATTGATGCGATACCTTGTTCCCCTTGCTGTGAGTCCATACTATTTCGCAACCGCTGAAAACGAATGGGCAACCCTGTTCCACCAGCACCTTCCAGAGTGGATGGTCGTAAGTGATCCGAAAGCCGTCTTCTATTTCTATGAACAGTTACCAGAGGGGGATCCGATCCCGTGGCGGGCATGGTTAAAACCGATTGTTGGGTGGAGCGTATTTGTCTTAATTTTCTATTTCGTTACAATCTGCTGGACAGTGCTTCTCCGAAAACAGTGGATCGAATACGAACGGTTCACCTTTCCGCTCGTTCAATTGCCGATAGAGATGTTCCAATCGCCATCCGGCGGCAATCTTCTGAACCGATTCTTTAAATCACGCCTGATGTGGTGCGGTTTTGCAATACCGGTCATCCTACACGGTTTGAGGGGGTTACACCTCTACTTTCCATCTACACCCAACCCACCGCTCTATTTTCCGATCGCCCAATTTTTTACCGAAAAACCGTTCTCCGCCTTGGCGTGGTGGCCCTCGGTGCATCTCTTTATCTACCCGACCGTCATTGCGATTGTCTATCTGCTGACGCTTGAAATCTCGTTCAGCTTCTGGTTTTTCTTTCTACTCGGAAAAATGGAGACGGTATTCATCTACGCAACAGGTTCAAAAGTGAACCAGTGGGACTTCCACCAAAATCAACAGATGGGTGGGTTCATCGTTTTCATCGGATTAATCCTATGGAGTGGCAAACGGCATTTCACGCGTGCCTTCACCACAATATTTGGACGAACACACGCGAATGACACTGACGAACCGCTCTCTTACGCCTTTGCAGCCTGGGGAATGGTTCTCGGCATCCTGGCACTCTGTCTGATATGTGCCAGTGGTGGTATGAGTTTCTGGGTTGCGCTTTTCATTTTAGTTCTTTTCCTCGGATTGACAACAGTTATGACATGGATGGTTGCCAATGGCGGACTGTTGTTTGTGCTTTATTCCTTTCTGCCGGGTGAATATCTGATTACACTTTTCGGGAGTGCGCGTGTAAACGCACCGAGTTGGACGTTTGTCGCCTACGAACGGGTCTTGATGTTCGATATGCGTGAAATCCTGATGCCGAGTGTAATGAACAATTTTAAACTTGCGGAACCGTTGCGTCTCAAACAACGTCCATTCCTACTGGCGATGGGAATCGCAATCGTCTTAGCAATGGGTGTCTCCTACTATTCCTCTATAGATCTCGGCTACAGGTACGGTGCAGTCAATCTACAGCACTGGACCTATATGATTTCCGCAACCGTCCCATTCACTCGACTCACAAGCATCCTCCAACACCCAAGTGGTATTGAATTAGAGCGGCTCGGTTCATTTATCTTCGGTGGTGCCACGATGTTCGGGATGCTCTGGATGCGCCACCACTATCTCTGGTGGAAATTACATCCGATCGGTTCCCTCATGATGACGAGTTATGCGACTTACTGTTTTTGGGGATCGTTTTTTATCGGTTGGTTTCTGAAATACACTGTTTTGAAGTTTGGGGGTGTTGCGCAGTATCGGAAACTCCGTCCGCTTGTTTTGGGGGTTGTGTTAGGGGAGTGCTTTATTGGGGGTATCTGGATTGTTGTTGGGCTTTTTACAGGGATTGGGTATCGTCTGTTGCCGGGTTGATATAAGGAGAACTATTATGTACATCGTTACGGATGACTTGGAAATCATAAACTTCGATCAGTACCAAAACCTGCGTGTAGAAGGGGAAGATCCTGGTAAAGGCCAACTCGTTTTAACTGCCCAGGATGGTTCCAAACGCGTTATTGCCGAATTTACTAACTTTGATGAAGCATTCAATACCTTTGAAGATATTCGCGAGGCCCTTGCAGCAGGGGAGACATACTATAGTTTAGAGGAATACGAGCGCGGATAGGTAGTCTAATTTTGTTCATCTTAAGAATATCTGCTGACAGTCGTCTGCTGTCCGTATCAAATTTTCACAGACTTTCCCGGACCTTTGCACACACATACCTATCAGCACGCCAGACAACAAAAAATGGGGAAATGAGCTCTACGAATGTATTGATTTTCGCTTTGGAATATGTTAAGATATAATCATGATAGATAGCCTTATTCTATAGAAAGATTAACTTACTTTTCAGGAAACCATCATGGCGAATAATGCCCCAACACCTCGTGAGGACCACTGGAACCGTCCAGAGGGGATAATACGATGAACGATCAACAATTCCATAAAAATGTAAAAATAACATACCCAAACGACAGGAATGAACCCATCGTTGTGGAATGTTATGTCAACGAGTATATGCAGGTTAATGTTAACGACCCGAACATCCTCCGTTATGCCGATGAAAGTGGTCAAATTCAGATTGAGTTTCGCGTCGTTAACCGTGAAACAGATTCTATCATTCGGAGCGAAGTAAAGAATATAGCCATGGAGATCTGAATTCATAATGGAGTGGTTGAATGACAACAGTGGCGCGCTTACTGTAATTTCGACTTTTGTGCTGGTAATCATCACAGGTTGGTACGCCTATCTGACAAGGAAACTCGTAGATACTGCCAACAAACCTGAAATTATAGTCTATCTACTTCGTGAGAAGATAATCAGCGGTCTTGTAAGTGAGGGAGAGTTAAACCAAAGCATTTTTGAAACCACTGTGGCTACACTTTGTGTAGAAAATGTAGGTACAGGAGTTGCCCATAAAATCAAGTTTGGAGTCCCCGTTGATTTCACACCTCACGGAGGGATACCCCTCAATCAGATTGGGTTTCTTAATAAGGGAATCACTCTCCTGGCCCCTGGACAGAAAATAGAGCGTAATCAAGTCAGCCGGTTAACTGAATCTGTTGATTTGAGCCAAGTGTCAGTCGATATTGATGTTACCTACGAGGACTTACAAGGCAAAGAATATTCCCGGACTTTTACGCTTGATTTTAATGAATCAGACTTACCACCTCTTCAAGGTGTACCTCAATGAACAAACCCTCGGAGGTTTGTTGATAACCGACTACTGATCGCTAACGATCGGATCCTACAAATCCCAAAATCCTATCCCTCCTGATCCCGATAATTTCACAAAAAGATTTGCAACACCCGCATAAACTATGCTAAAATAGAATAAAATTAGGAGTGAAACAACATCAGTTAAAACCGTCGCATGAAATACTTCACCTACTTCGGAAACCACCTTATCAACGCGAAACTGCCCGATAATTCGGAGGTCTACTACGCCAAGCCGCCATTGCCGGGTATCAAGCGCGAGGCACTCAGTGAACACACGCAGCACGCCTTTGAAAACCCGCTTGAGATGTCACCCCTCCGTGAACTCGTCAACGGCAACTCAAAGGTACTCATCCTCTTCGACGATAACTGCCAACCTTTTCCACTCACCAAAAAACCGGATATGCGACAGATTATGATTGAGACACTTCTGAAGATGCTGGACGGGTACGGTGTGGAGAAACAGAATATCCAACTCATGTGTGCTGTCGCACTGCACCGCAAGATGAAAGAACACGAACTCGCCTATATGCTCGGCAAAAACATTATGGACGCGTTCTATCCGCATCAACTCCGAAACTTCGATGCCGAAGACCCTGAACAGATCGTCTACGTCGGGAAAACGGAAAAAGATGAAACAGTCGAGACGGATAAGGCAGCACTTGAAGCCGATCTGGTGATTTATGTCGATATGATACAGATTCCGCTCAACGGTGGACATAAGTCTGTAGCGGTGGGGCTTGGGACGTATAACTCCATTGCGCCGCATCACTCGCCACACATGACTTCTGAGAGTCCGCATGTGATGCAACCCGAAGGTTCACACATGCACGCCTGTATCGAACGGATGAGCCGCCTCATTCAGAAAGAAACACCCATCTTGGTACTCGAAGCCGCAATGAACGGTGCAATCTATCCGTTTCATCTCCGCTATGTCGGGAAACCGAACCGGGACTGCAACATCGCAGAGAAGGTTTTGAAAACCTTTACACCCGCAACCTTATCACTTCTGCCTGAATCGCTCCGCTACGGAATTCTCAAGAGCGTCCGGACGGACTACGAACCGATACAGATTAACGCTGGAGACATCGATGCTGTCCATGAGAAAACGTTGACATCCATGAAGGAACAACTGACAGTAGACATCCCACGCCAGTTCAGCACATTGGTGTTCGGATTGCCCGATATGAGTCCCTATGCCGTTGATGCGCGTATCAACCCTGTGTTGGTGGTCAGCGACATATTGGGATACGTCTTCAACTGGTTCTATAACAAACCCATTATCAAAAAGAATGGCGTTGTTATCATCATGAACCCGACATACGAAATCTTCCATGAAGCGTATCACGTCGCGTACAAGATGTTTTACGATGAGGTGCTCGCGGATACGACAGAACCGTTTGAGATGCAACAGAAGTTTCAGGAAAAATACGCGAAGGATCCGTATTTAATCGATTGCTATCGGAACAAGTTCGCCCACCACGGTTTCCATCCGTTCACGGTTTGGTATTGGGCGACGTATCCGCTGAAATATCTGTCGAAGGTCATTCTTGTGGGCCCAAAGGAACCGCGGGTGGCACAACGCTTAGGTGTTGATTGGGCGAAAAACTTAGACGATGCGCTCGCAATGGCACGCGAAATCTCTGGGGAAGATGACGTGGTTGCCTAGACGATGCCCCCGTTTTTCTATGCGAATGTTGGATGATA
>VXZL01000402.1 GCA_009845505.1 Candidatus Poribacteria bacterium
GTCCTATAATATATTAACATCACAGAATTTCAAAATGCAAATAATTAGCGATTCCTCGCGCCTTAAGGGCGAAATTTCTCCTTAATGTAGTCGAGAATCTCTCGTTGTTCTTCATCACTAAGATAGTAATAGAATGCTGGCATATCGTCTTTGCCTGCGTTGATACTCTCCAACAGTTGCTCATCGTCGTGCATTTCCCAGAGACTGTTATCCGTTAGATCAGCTGGATCCAATTTTTTGAAACGCCCAATACGCCCGCTACCTTGCCCATTGTTTCCGTGGCAGCCCGCACAGTATCGGGCGTATTTGTATTCGACTGCCGACTGATACTTTGTACTCGGATCGATCTGATTGCCCAACCAAATTAACCCGTTAAGCCAGACAGCAATCATGACGATAACGACAGCGAGATGCTTCATTTTTTTCCATAGCGTTTTTTTTACTGGCTATCTGCTCTTAGTCTTGCTAATTGCGAACGGCGAACCGCTAATCGCTACCCAAGGATATGAGATACTCACGCACGAGTCGAATCTGTTCTTCAGCGTCATTGCCAGCATAACCATCAAGGGGCATATACTCGCCACCGACGAGGGGCCATGCCTGCGGCATTGCTGTTCCCGGTTGGAACGATTGTGGATCCTTCATCCAGTCAATAAGCCAATCCGCTTTGAGTCGTTCCTTCGCCAAGGCGAGATCAGGGCGTCCTGCCTTATCGCTCCCTTCAGGAATAACTTCACCTTGCGAAGGATGACAGGAGATACACTGGAGTGCGTCAAAAATCTGTTTACCGACCCGCAATTCAGCAGTTGTTGGTGTCGGCACTTCAAGCGTCTCATAAGGGAACGGTTCATCATCAAGCGCGGAGAAATACTTGACAAGCGTTGTGGCTTCGTCATCCGAGAGCTCGAAGGTCGGCATTTTGACTTTGAGCCCGTACCGGATATCCGATGGCTCTTTAAGGAACGCGAACAACCAATCTGGATAGGTTCTGGCACCTTGCGCTTTCAAGGGTGGCGGTGCGAATTGCTTGGCGTTCGTTTCATTCAATCCCTCGTGTGCGACGATAACATCAACATAATCGCCACCTGCGCCCTCAATCACATGACACCCCGTGCAGTTATATTTCTTGACGAGTCGTCTACCGGCATCAATACGGTTCAGCTTCTCAGATCGGTTATGGATATAACTAAGTGGGTACTGTTCGGGCTGAAAACTCTTCAAAAGTACCGCCAGTGCTTTTGCGTCTTCATCGTTAACTTGAAAAACAGGCATACGAGAGACAATGCGTCGGGTTTGATAACGGCGCGGATCCGTTATTTTCCCAAGCGTCCATCCCGTCCAACTGTGCTCAATGTCAACCGTGTCCCCGAAATCAAGTTCATCAACCATCTTTGCTCCGAATTCTCCGAGGTCCGCCCCGACTTTCGACTCATTTTCAAAACCTGGGATCTCATGACAACCGAAACATCCATAAGTTCTGACGAGTGCCTCACCCTCCGCCACGTCAATCTCGCCGATGGATTCGGTAGTTGCATTTGGGGTCGCCTGCTGTAAGCTCATCAGATACGCAACAACGTTACCAACTTCGGTATTGCTTAATCGCAAACTCGGCATACTCGTGTCTGGATCGTAGGCTTTCGGATCACGAATCCACTGGCGTAGGTAGTTTGGCGTAACCTTTGTGCCGACACTGTCAAGTGCAGGGCCAAAATCGCTGCCTAAACCATCAACCGCATGACATGTGAGACAGCCAACGGTTTTAACAGTCTCCTCACCCGCGTCAATAGCGCGCTGAGATTCGGAATAGGTTGCACTGGATTCATCGAGATTCGCATCGCTCATCTGTGCAAGGTAAGCCGCGATAGACTTCACCTCATCAACAATGCGAAGGACGTAACTATCGGGATACGGATATTCCGTGCCGTCATCGGTTTTAATAACAATACCGTTTGCGGTTTTGGTAACAACTCCTGTCCGTTTTCCACCATTCTTAAGGTAGACGACCTGCGTCATGCCCTCGACGGGGAAGAAGTTAGGCATCGTCGCGTTCGGTAGATACGCTTCAGGTTTCTTAATCCAACTCTCAAGCCAAGCAGTATCTTTTATTTTACTGCCGACTTTCGCAAGTGATGGACCAACTTTGGCGATATTTTCAATAGCACTATAACCTTCTACGGCATGGCAGCCGTGGCAGCCGAGGTCTTCAAAGAGTGCCAATCCCTTTGTGAGATTTGGCGCATAGTCTTTGGGCTGATCTGTTTCAGGATCCACGTCATAATCTAACATCATTACGCCATCGTGGCAGCGGCGGCAGTTAGATTCCATATATCCTTTTGTCTCTTCAGAGGTTCTATCGGTATGCTCATCCATTCCGAGTACAGGGGTGAGCCAATACTCCGCATGCGTCAAGGCGTGGGCGGCTTTGGCTGTAAGTGCCTGCCCTTGTCCACCGTGGCACGGTGTACAGCCGAATCTATCAATAGGGTGTTTGCCGAGAAGCACATCTCGCTCAGGGTGCGTTTGGAGGACGGACTGGTAGCCGGTCTCATAAGAAATCTCTACGTCCCCAAAGACATCTACATCAGTAAAGGTAAGGGTGCCGTTATCTTCCAATGTATACTCGTCGGGTTCGGCATCAAACCCATCAATTATAATTGACTCACTGCCGAGTTTAACACTTGCGTGCTTGAGATAATGAACAACAGGATTTTCGCCATCCCCTTCCACCTCAAACATCTCTTGTGCGGATTGTTCATAGCCGCTTCTATCGGCAGAGAAGTGGCATGTAGCACATCTGTCCGCGGTATAATCAAAATCCTCAAGATAGTGTTGAACAATGGTTCGGGTCTCACGGAATGGATTTTCTAAGAGGCTCCCAAGGAAGGTCCGTTTGATACCACCGACTGAATGTAGCTTTTCCTCAAGACGTGCGACTTCGTCATACTTTGCCTTGTCGGCTTTTAGAGACTCAAGCGCAGCTTGCGCTGTGGCAATACCTTCAGCGATTTCTGTATCCGTAGTGTTATATTTCTGTGCGATGAGGTAGGTGCTGAGCGCGCCCTGGGGATCGCTATTGTTTTCATAGAACTGTGCTAACGTTTTGTTTGCGTTTGCAAAGACAGCCTCTGCTGCCAAGACGGCTTCAGTCAGTGTGCCTTCAATCTGGGACTCATAACCTGCCAATTTTTCTTGCCACTTTTTGACAGTCTCAGTGTATCTACCCTTCGATTCGTGGAGGCTATGCTGATACTTATAGTTAATTGCATCCGATTCGCTCTGTCGGAACTTGCGTTCTTGAAGTGCCTCGTCAAGTGCGACCTGTGCGTTCTCCACCTCTTTTGTCAATTTTTGTAATTCTCTCGGGTCAGGCTCTTGAGGTGTGGGGAGTTCGGGCAAATCCGACAGTGCGTTTGCTAATTCTGCCTTTGTCTTGTCATATTCGTATTGATAAAATTGCTGCTGGATCTGCTTCCATGGACGGCGGGTAATCATCTCACTCCAGAATCCCCAAATCGTTACCAGTCCTAACAGTGCGGACAAAATAAAGAACAAAGCAGAATACGATTTATTCTCAGCAGGAATTTCTTTTTTGCTCCTCACGAAACTTTCTACCTCCATTTATTAGCAATTAGGGCGTTCACTTCAAAACCCGAAGCCATTGTTAGCGATTAGTGGTTAGCGGTTAGTCCCTAACACCTAAGTGCTAACTGCTAATTGCTAAAGGCTATCTGCTAACTAAATATTAAACCACGGGGATACCCAGATATATTTCACATTGAAGAATATGCGCAAGATCATTTTTATCGGCAAAGCCATCATGGTTAAGAACAGAAATGAAACAACGACGTATCGCACCAGTCCGAGTTCTTGTAAGAAACGGCTACTGTTGCGCTTCCATAGATAGAAAATCGGACCGATCGAGAAATAGCCAGCAACGACAACAAAGCCGAAGAAATTTGCAGTTGTTTCACTCCGAATACCGAAAAGATAAGACAGATTTACATTCGTTAGCGGTACGACAAGGTGGGGATCCCAATACTCCCACGGTGCGAAGAAGTTCCACCCTGGACCCCTGAGGAAGGTTCCGACGATCATCAGGACGATCCATAGGACGATGAATCCGAAGCAGAACACCGCGAGCGCGAACGGACGTTCTTTGATTGTATAATAACCTTTACCTTTCGGATTAATGTCGATGTAGGGAATAGCAATTAATCCGGCGATAATCAATCCCGGCAGCACCACACCTGCGATCCAAGGATCGAAGTAGACGAGCATCTCCTGTAGTGCGAGGAAGTACCAAGGTGCTTTAGAAGGGTTCGGCGTTTTCGTCGGATCGCTCGGTTCTTCAAGGGGTGCGTCAATCATAATCGACCAGACGCCCAACACCAGCATAACGATAATCGCGCAGATAAACTCATTTCGGCACAGATAGGGCCAGACGTAGACTTTATCGTTAAGTGCTGCATCCGAGGGGACACCCGCTATGTCCGTCTGACGTGCCTGCCGGTATGAAAGCCACATGAAATAGGGTATTAAAAAGAGAATAGCAAGAATCGGGACATTGTCCGGCTTCGTCACGAGTGCTAAAAAATGCTCCATACTCTGCTCCTTTGAAGATTGGATTCCTTGCCCGTGCTAACAGAAACTGCTTCCGCCCACACAAAAGATTGGTTCCGACAATCTCTGTTTACAGCGGCCCGGAAATGCCGCCATCTTTACGCACCCGCCAGAAATGCAAAGCCATCAAGACGCTCGCCAACAGTGGAACCGCAACGCAGTGCAAAATATAGAACCTTAACAGCGTTGAGGGGCCTACGATTGTTCCTGCCAGCAGTGCAAATCGGACATCATTTGACTGTGTGATGTCCTGTGGCGCAAAGGGACCTTCGTGTCCCAACACTGGTGTTGCGCGTGCCATATTCGTCCCGACAGTCACAGCCCAAAACGCCAACTGATCCCACGGTAACAGATAGCCTGTGAAACTCAGAAAGAACGTCACGAGTAATAAAATGACCCCGACTGCCCAGTTGAATTCTCGCGGTTTCTTATAGGAACCTGTTAAGAAGACTCTGAACATGTGTAGCATTACCGAAATAACCATTCCGTGGGCTGCCCACCGGTGCATGTTGCGGAGCAGCATGCCGAAGGGGATATCAAATTCGAGGTACTGTACATCGCGGAAGGCATATTCAGCTGTCGGACGATAGTAGAACATGAGGAGTACGCCTGTGACGGCGGTCACCAGAAACATCAGGAAAGTGATGCCGCCCATACACCATGTAAAGCGGAAATTCAGCGCGTGCCGAGAAACCCGAGGAGGATGGAGATGCAACCAGACGTTTTGGAGGATTTGTAAGGTGTAACGACGCCCCGTATCTTCATATCCGTGGCGGAATATAGAGCGCCAAATATCGGAATTGGTAATCTTCTCTTTTAGCCCTTTACGTTCTTCGTTCATACTTTCTATCGCAAGCCTCGGCGTTCAGACGCGCCGAAATGCTTTTTCTGCCTAACCGGAGCCAGGCGCGAATGCTCTCCTTTCTTCAGACCTTCAAAAAGGAGCCTGGGTCCGTCCACTGCTCCTTCTCACCTAAAAACTTCACGGACTTATCAATTTCAATCTGACCGTCCTCTGCCAACGTAATCTTAACGCGTTCAAGGGGCCGTGGTGCGGGACCTTCATAGTTAATACCTTCTCGGTCGAAACCGCTACCGTGACATGGACACTTGAATTTGTCCTCAGACGCGAGCCATCGCGGTGTGCACCCAAGGTGTGTACAAATCGTTAAAAGCGCGTAAAATTCGCCGTCTTGTTTCCGAACAATCCAAACACCGAACGGTTCTTTTTTGAACTTTTCGCTAACGCTGCCCGGTGGATATTCCGCGGGGAATCCTGCTTTAAAAATAGAGGACGGCTCAAACAGCACACGTGGATACAGATACCGAACCAATCCGGGTCCGAAAGTTAATCCTAATGCTGCAACGAAATTCCCCCAACCGAGAAATTTGAAAAATTTACGTCGAGATACCACTTACACCCCCGATCTTGTAGGCAGATACGTCAACGGTACCCACACGCTAAAGCGTGGAGCTTGTGCTTCCTCGCAGACAGCGGTTTTCCCAAAGGTCCGCCGTCTTACGTCTGCTCCACTTAAGGCAGCCGAGCCTGCCCGTTTTAGAATAGAATTAGGGGAACACACGCAGTCGGGTAGGATTCTACTCCGCTTCCAGCGTCGGTGTGTTCCGAACATGTTTTTAGACAAGGTGTCACTTGTAGCTTGCTTACACCACCTCTCACAGTGGCGGACAACGCCTGCACAAGCGTGCAGGGTGAGAGTGTTGTCCAACAAGTTACGTTAATTATACCACAATTTTACACCAAATGCCAAGTTTTTTCTTGACACAACCATAGGCGGTGTCTACATCCCCGCCCTAAAGATTTATCTTGGGGGTTTGACACCGAAGATTATGCTAAAATCTTTTCACACTCGAAAGGCCGCCGATTACGGGCAAGACATACTTACTAATTCCAGATGAGTCCGATTAAAAAAGCGGAAAGTCTACTTCAAGTAATCTTGCATTTTGAGCGTTAATAATTATAACATGCTTTCAGAAGTTTGTCAACCGTTTTTTAATTTTTTATTAGGGTCATTTAGTTTTTCAGTTGTCTAAATCGCAGATTATCACAGATGACGCGGATTTCTGGATTTTGGCAAGCAACAACCTTTCAGTGATTTAGGGCATTTTGAGAGAATTGAATAGCACTGCGTAAGCTCTAAAATTCTATTTCATTTCTCAAAGATCTATGCTACAATCTACCTCCGAAAGATCTTTAGTTTCGAGAAGTTAATGCTGATGAACAAAGGAGAATAACAATGGTTCGCTTCACAATCAGTTTAATCACTATAGGTCTCATGTTCGCGCACTTCGGCAACGCTGAAATCGATCCGGGGACTATTGTCGGTGCGTGGTTGTTTGATGAAACAGGTGGGAAAGTCGCCAAAGATTCGTCTGACAATGAAAATGATGGTGACCTCGTCGGGGGTGCTAAATGGGCAAAGGGTAAATTTGGCAACGCTATTGAACTCAATGGTAAAGACGCTTGGGTGACGGTTCCAGAGATTGGACCGCTTGATGACTTTACGCTCATGAAATGGTTTAATGCAACAGGACGCGTCGGACAATGGAGATGCTTCTTTAACCGGAACGGTTGGACAGCTGGATACGTCCATTACCAATTTCGTCCAGACAACAAGATGGAGATGGCAATTCACTCTAACAACCCTGTGCGCCATCCGGGTTGGGACGGTTCAGATTTCATAGCAGACAAGGGTATCTTGAACACATGGATCCATCTCGCAGTTGCCTACAGCAGCAACGATGAATCGGTTCGCGTCTACTTCGATGGCGAACTCGATGTGGACGATAAATGGGGACCCTTGCCGGGAGAATTTGGACCCGGACGTATCGGTTCATGGGACGGCGGCGGCAGAGAGTGGGAAGGTTTGTTCGACGAGATGCTACTCTTTGATGTCGCACTGGAAGAAGATGACATTCTCTCACTCATGGAAAACGGATTAGAAGCCGCACTTGCTGTTGAAGCAGTGGGTAAACTCGGAACGATTTGGGGAGAAATTAAGTCAGGACGGACGAAATAGGTAGGTGCAACGGTAAAAGAAAAGGTTTTTAACAAGTATACGGACGGATGCAAGAACCCGTCCGTATATTATTTTCATACTATGATTGAGACCGAAGCCCAAGAAACGATTAGTGGATAATCTTCACCTTAAGAACTGGACTATCCTGTATAAAGGCTTTGTCGTTAATCGTTGCAGTACCCCGGAACTTGAACGCGTAGGTATCCGCCTTCAAAGAGCTAAGTGCCTTTAGCGGAACCTTGATCTCGGTTTCGTCCGCTGGAATGATCGCCGCTTCCGTCGTGAAGCCTTCCGGGACATCGATCGGTGTCAGCGTGAGTTCATCTGTAAATCCGCCCTGTCGGACGATTGCTAACGTCAATATCGCTTCCTTTGTAAGCGGTATTTCACTTTCGGTCGCTTCGGTATCCGCTGTCAGGTTCGCTGCGATGGCGACGGTTCCACTATCTTGCACTGTTGCTGTATTATCTGTTGCTTTTGCCGGAAAGACAATGCTAAAGCGTAACGGATCAACCGTTACAATGAAAGGTGCGTCCACAATAGTCAAAGGAATAGCGGGTGTTGACTGTTTCACCGCCTCGCCATTAACAGTCGCTGTGCCGGTAACCGAAATATAACTCGTGCCGGGTATGGGTAAGACAGAAAACTCCTCCCTCCGCTCGAAAGTCCCAGCCTTAACCGTAAGTGTTGCTTCTGTTTGACCTTCAGCAAGCGTAACAGGTTTTTTGGAAACGGGATCAGGTAGTACAGAAATGCGATTCGGGAGTCCCGACACCGATAATGCAATGGGGCCGACAAAATCGTCGCGTCGGTTCGCTGTTACATGGAGGTCAACCGTTTTGTTGTGGATGGCACTTAAACCGATCTCTGCGAGGGTCAGCGTGAATTCAGGAGCATCCATCACGGTGAGCAGAATTGGAGACGGAGTCGCAACACGTTCTCTCTGGCGATTACCCACGGCATAAACCCCGACGATGGAGATCGGCATCAGGCCGAGAGAGGCATCCCAAGGAGCCGTTATCGTGAGCATTGCTCTGTTTTGACCCGTTCCAATAATAGTGGGACTCACATCAAACGTTTTCGGCAGATCTGGACAAAGCAGACGGATTGGACCGGTGAATTGGTCAAGGCGAACAACGTCAACCTGCATTGTGACACTACTCCCTCTGTTGACCCGCGGATTATCCATAGGAGAAGGAATGTTCCGATTGTCAAGCACAACTACTTTAAGTTCACAGTCGGGTTCCAGTGGGCGGATGTGTAGCCGATAGGGGTAGGTTTCACCACCTTGATTATTCAGGTCTCGAATGGCAACAGAATATTCTCCCGATTTTTCAAAATTCCAGTCGATACGGGCATCAGCACCAGCAGTGGCATCATCGTTTACCATTAAGACCTGTTCTTTATCGTCACGCCATGCCATATCTTCCGAGGCATTCATGGGTTTTCCGGGTCCGTAGAGTGTAAGCAGCGCATCAAGCTTTGATGAAAGTTTCAGTGCCTCTACCTCGAAAACGAGAAGTTGCGGTTTCTCAATCTCAAATGAAAACCAATCAATATCACCAGATTTGTCAATTTTTCCATTCAGCGTTATCGGGGTCGTAACAGCAGTCGCATTTCCGAGTGAATTATTCGGTTCAATCTCCACCAACTCCGCCCAATTTCCGATAGCAAAGGGTCGGGCGTTGGTTGCCAATCCAGAGGGAGTCTGAACCCGCAAAGACTGTTCGCCTGCCGGCGTCTCAGCACCTATTGAGATCTGTATAGACTCGACCATTTCAAGATTCGCGCCCGTGACGGCGATCGCATTCTCAGTGCCGCGGCGTCCACCGAGCGGGAAAATTGTTTCCAGATACGGTAACTCACCGATGCTCAGTCGATAGCCATACCCCTTTCCACCTTTGTAACGAATATCCCGAATGTGGAGCGTGTACTTCCCTGTTTCAAGGACAGTATAATCCAAGACAGAGTCTAAGCCGTCGCCAAGTCCACTGTCGGCGACCTTAGTCCCATTAGCATCTCGAAGTACGAGGTATGAATCCAAGAGTGAACCTATCCGCTGTGCCGTTACCTCACAGATCAGCCGCGTCCCCTTTTTCACTTCAAAGGTAAAACTATCTTCATCGTCAATTGACGCGATTGTGCCGTTTACAGTGACCGGCAGCGCGATCCAGTTGGTTTCCATCGCAGGAGAGGCTTCTGGGGAAACACCCAAGGAAAAACTCCCCGATTCCTCTTCAACGATTTCCCGTAGGTTTCCAACGACAAAGCTGCCGGCGTTAGAGACACCATAAGGCGTAACGACGCGTATCTGTTGTATGCCCAACGGGGCATCGGAAGCAATGGTCAACAGTGCTACCAACTGTGCATCGGTAGGCACACGTCCAGAAACACCAGCACCATTGAAAAGCACAGCAGCTTGTCCGGTTTTTTCTTTAATTTCCGCAGTAATACCGCTCCCGCTGAACCACACTGCTGTTGCTTTACCGAGACTTGTACCTGTGATCGTGACTTCTACGCTTCGCCCCTGTTGACCGCCCTGTGGAAAGACACTCGTTAAAGTCGGTTGTACTTGTGCATAAGCGAAACCAATCGTCAGGAAAAAGACCCATAAGACGAGAAAGTATCGGTTTGCTAAGAGATGAGAAAGCGGCGAATTAACCCGCCTTTTTTGTCGAAATAACATGTTAGGCATTGTCAATCACCCTAAATTAAAGTTGTCAGTTATCAGGAGCCAGCCAAGAACCGATTTGTAACAATTTCCTCTAACTTGGCATATCCCCAAGACTAAGGTGAATTTTTACACGGAAACTTCTTAACTGAAAACCGATAACTGACAACCGACAACTATTTAGAATATCCCCGCAATCGGTTCGCCTTTCACCAACTCGCGTGGCTGATCCAAATGGTTATAGACGATGGTGTGCGGGTCGATACCGAGTGTATGATAGACTGTGGCAAGGATGTCGCGTGGATGTACAGGATTTTCAAGCGGTGTCGAACCCGTTGCATCGGATTTCCCGTAAACCTGGCCACCTTGGACCCCTGCGCCAGCGATCAAGCCTGTGTAGCAATAGGGCCAGTGGTCGCGTCCATCAGGTGCGTTGCTATTACCGGAGGTGCTAATCCCCATCCGCGGCGAACGTCCGAACTCACCAATCGCTAAGACGAGTGTGTCCTCTAACATACCGCGTTGATGTAGGTCCTCCAGCAGTGAAGATACTGCGCTGTCTAACTTTGGACAGTGAAGGTTCTTCAATGGACCGAAGTTGGTTGCGTGCGTATCCCAGGCTGTCGTATTCGGATCACCGTTAGCAACAGAGGGCCAGTTCACCTGTACGAAACGGGTGCCTGCTTCCACCAAACGGCGTGCAAGGAGTGCGCTCTGTCCGAATGTGTGTCTACCGTACTTATCTCGTACCTCATCGGGTTCTTGAGATAGATCGAAAGCATTGCGTGCCCGCTGCGACAAGATGAGGTTGTACGCCTTTTCATAATACTCATTCAAAGCGTAGGAATCAGCGACCTTATCAATTTCGGGCATCCCTGCGTTAATCGTCTCAAGGAGGTCTTTCCGGCGTTTCAGACGCACGGGTGGCACCTCTGGCCGTAGACTCAAATCGTCGAGATTAATTTCTTCATTCGGGTCTTGAAAAAGGAAATACGGATCGTACGCCCTACCGAGGAATCCAGCGTTTCCACCTTTGCCGATGATATTACTCTCCTGCATCGGACGCGGGAGTTGGACTGCCGCGAGCATCGGTTCATCGGGTGGACGGTAATTAGCGATATGCGATGCAGCATTAGGATGGTCGGCTGGCGACGGTGGATCGAGCTGCCCTGAAGGCGCGACTTTATCCGGCGTTTCACCGGTTACCATCTGATACATCGCAGCGGTGTGGTTGAAAAGTCCCGCGGGTGTGTAACTCACGGAACGGATCAGACAAGCCTTATCCATCTGCTGCGCCAAACGCGGCATTGTCTCTGACAACTGAATCCCCGGTACGTTGGTCGGAATCGGATTGAATTCACCGCGAATGTTCGAGGGTGCTTCGGGTTTTGGATCCCAGATGTCAAGGTGGCTGGGACCGCCTTGCAAAAAGAGAAGAATCACCGAGTTTGCTTTCCCCCACCCGTTGAGCGGCTTAGCGGGATCGACTGTCGTATTGGCTTTTGCTTGGAGTGACAATACCTGTGGCAGACTAATGCCGAGCATCGCCGCACCACCGACCCGCAAAAATTCACGCCGTGAAAACCCGTCACATAAGCGTCCGGGTAGTTGTGGTAACGATAACATCTATTGTTTCCTCCGTTTAATGGCTATCAGCAATCAGCGGTCAGCGGTCAGCCAATCTTCCGGCTGACAGCCAACGGCTAACGGCTATGGCTATTTAGCGATTGAATAGGAAGGCGGGACTGTTAATCAACGCCCATAACAGGTCTTGCGCGCCTTCCTCTTTCGATTCGGCGTTCGCGAGATGTTCAATCGCTACTGCATATTCGTTCTTCTCTGGTAACCGAGAAAGCGTTGCGAGATAAAGTTCTTCAACGAGAGCCCGGTCGTCTTGATTCGTTTTGATAAGTTGTGCGATACGTCCTTCTGGATCAATGAGTGCTTCCGCAACCGTTGGTCCATTAATGAGATTCATTGCGTGTGCGAGGCTAACCTCAGTGGTGCGTTCACATTCACAGGAAGTTTCGCGTTCAGGTCTACCAAACAACTTCAAAAATCCATCATCTTTGACCTTGCTGTCTGGTAACTGTACGGCTCGGAAGTTTTTCGGTACCTCTTCAAACCGCGGTCGGCTTCCTGTTGCGACCCCGATAGCATCAAGTAGCTGCTCTGCCGTCAAACGTCTGGCAACGGCGTGCGAAAAGTTAATTGTGTCAGCCTTGTTCCACTCGTTTGTTTTGATGCTCTGCTGATAGGTGCGAGAACGTGTGATTGTTTTCATGATGTGCTTCATGTCAAATCCGCTGTCCACGAAATCCTTCGTCAACGCATCAAGCAACTCAGGGTTAGTGGGTGGATTACTTGTGCGAATATCGTCCACAGGTTCAATAATCCCACGTCCCATGAAGTAGCTCCAGATCCGATTCGCGCCTGCGCGAGCAAACATCGGATTGTCTTCAGAGGTGAGCCACGCCGCGAGCATCTGACGTTTATCATCAGTTTTTGCGGCAACTTCCCCGAACGGAACTGACGGCTCAACGACCGCTAAGGTTCGGGGGTGCTTCACCGGTTCCGTGGTGTAATTGGCATAGAGGACTTCATCGCCGGGAAGCTGCCCCGGTTTGACCCTGACATCCGCGAAG
>VXZL01000590.1:0-5785 GCA_009845505.1 Candidatus Poribacteria bacterium
ATACGAAAACAACTTCACAAACCTACTATTTCTGTCAATATTGCGTAAGTCCTATTTTTAATGTTTCTTGTAAATATCTGAGTCCTCTGTAACGTGCTTTGATGTCTAAGACGCCAAAACCGGGATGTTCCGGGTTTCCGAACATCTCACGGAGTTTCGCTGAAACATTGACCATGAACATGGACAGGTTCGCAGCAGTGTTGACCGGTATCTCCTTGACGTTGATAAAATCGTCTAAGCCCCAAAACTGTTTTGCGTCCCGGAAGTTGAACGCAATTTGAAATCGGAGCGCGTAATAATCACTCATTGTTTCGGCATCCAACTCGAGATCGGAGGCGAAAAATAAAACGTGTGATGTCTCTTTTGTCTTTGCGTCAGTTTTTCGCAAACACACGACATTCAAGGGGTCCGGGAAGCGTTTGGGTTTCCGACATTCTATTTCATAGACTTCCGTGGTGATGTTGCCTTGCGTCTGTGTTGAAACCCGATATTTGCTGTCAATCTCTTTAGGATTGAACTTTTCACCATAGATAGCGGGTGTCCGCGTCCTTGATAAGGTGTCGCCGGTGGCAAATACAAGGCTGCATCTCTACGAAGTTTTGAAATCAGATGGAGATCACAGTTTCTGAGCATCTGTAGCGTGTTATTGTTTCCGAAGTAGCCATCATCGAATCGGTATGAAACCTCTAATCGTTGCTAAGACCGTCTTGAGCATAGATTGGCTCTGTTTCAAAGTGTCGTTGAGGACGATCTCGGACTTGTTTCGATCTTTGCTCCCTTTCGGACGTCCCGGTTTACCTTGTGTTTCCGAAGTTTTTGAGACAGTGCGTTCTTTGCGTGATGTTTGGATCGTTTTCGGTGTCGTTGATGCTTCCCCTCGGACGATCTGTTCCATACACATTGGGTATGAACGGCGCTGCTTGATGCTGATGATTGACACCGCAAAAAATACCAGACCCGGTATGACTTTACCGATTATTGATGAGAAAAAACGCGATAAACCGTATGTGGCATCGCCTGATTTTGGCACAACTGTTTCATCACCGGCAAGCAAATATACATCATCGGGATCATACAGATGTGCTCTAAAGAAGACCCAAAAAAGTCTGCTCCAAGGGATGAGTGTGTTGTAAAACCTTTGGATCGTGCGATAACTCCCGCCTTCTTTCGTCCAACGAGAGATATTTCGCAGCGTTACGCCCCCGGTCATCGCAAGCACTGCGAACACGATTTCGCAGAACTGACGAGGCGTTGGTGCTGATAAATATGGACTGAAAACTGTAAATAAGGATACAATCTCTGACATGGGTAAACATCCTTGTAAGTTGGGTTTGTTTCACCTATAACTTTAGGATATTTACCCTATTTAGTCAATCATTTTGGCGAAGGTATTGTATCATAGGAGAAAGGGTTCATAATGTCTGACAAAACGAAGAATGACTTGCTGCCAGAAACTGAAGGTATAACAGATTTTGGAATTGAATCGTTTCCTTCGACTGAAGGTTGAAAACCACACCATCTTTGCCTGAATACAAGAAAGGAGATTATATGAATAATCCACATACACGACTTCGGGTTACGATGCTTGATGGAGAAATTATTCAATGCCATATAGCAGCAGATACTGTAGAAAAGGTGATTTTTAGACTTGGCCCTGAGCGTGTCTTAAGCGTAGATGACAACAATATGCTTATTTCACGGTTTCAGTTATCTTCAAGCAGTCGGCAATTCGATAAAGTGGGTGAGTACTATATATCGAGAGATCTAAGAAACGAACACAAAAAAGCATGTCTTGACAGAATTGCTGAGCGTCTTGGTGTCTCAATGAAAGTCGAAATTATTCCGAAATAGGCTTCTATTGTTTATCAAGTACCATACACCTCTTGAGCCAAGCGCAACATTATCTGGAAGTCTTTATTAATTTCTTGGAAAATAGACGAAGGAGATTCATAATGGCAGATCAATTGAGAGTTGGGATTGTTGGGGCGCATCGAGGGAGTTCTTACGTCGTACCTTTCAAAGCGATAGCGGAAACCGATGTAACGGCGGTTTGTGACATCAATGAGGAAACCCTCCAGAACGTTGCTGAACGGTTTGATATTCCGCAGAAGTTCACAGATTATGGTGCGATGCTGGATGCAGTTGATCTGGTTGTCCTTGCTACCCCTGAGAACTTGCACGTGCCGCAGTCCATCGAGGCGTTGGAAGCCGGGAAACACGTCATTAGCGAGGTAACCGCTGCTGTCAAGTTAGAAGAATGCTACGACTTGGTTCGGGCGGTTCGGAAGTCGTCTGCTAAGTATACGATGGCTGAAAATACCTGCTACTCGAAATCAAACGTGCTCATCCGCAGCATGGTAGAGGCAGGAATGTTTGGGGATGTCTATTTCGGGGAGGGAGAGTATCTTCACAACATTAAATCTCTCCATCACGATGCAGATGGCAACCCAACATGGCGTTACTATTGGCAGGTAGGCATTAATCGGTGTAATTATGCGACGCATAGCCTCGGTCCCGTGCTTCAGTGGTTCGGTGGACGAGTTGTGAGTGTCTGTTGTCTTGGAACGGGTGTCAATACCGATCCGGAACATGCGATGGAAGATACCGTGATGATGCTGTGTAAGACTGATGGCGGTGGGTTAATCAAAATTCGGATTGATATGCTCTCGAACCGTCCTGCGAATTCCTATTTCAGCTTGCAAGGGACAAAAGGCTGCTATGAGAGTTCGCGTGGATTGGGTGCGGCACCGAAGATTTGGTTGGATGAGTTCTCGGTAGCTGAGCAGTGGCGACCGCTTTCGCAGTTTGAAGACTGCTTACCCGAACGATGGAAGAACCCGCCTGCTGAGTCTGAGAATGCGGGCGATCTGGGTGAGTATTTCAAGGTGCGGGATTTTGTTGATAGTATCCTCACGGATACGCCGCCGCCGCTTGATGTCTATACGGCAATGGATTTCACAGTGCCGGGATTGGTTTCGGAGCAATCGATCGCAAGCGGTGGCGCACCGATGGAAGTTCCAGATTTTCGGAAAATTGAATAACAAAGTGGCGGTGGAGGGTAGAATTGATCTCGGAACGATCTTAATATTCTACCTCTACAGGATCAAAAACAAGCCCGCAGCTGCTGCAGCGGTATCCGCTATCCAGGTCGGCCTCGACGAGTGGGAAGAGCATGCCACAGCAAATCGGACACGGTTCGTCAATCTCCATTTGGGCTTGTTCTATTTCACCGGAGCGGTTTTCAAATTCAACAATCATGTGAGTTCTCCTTTTAATATCTCGGTAGGGTCGGATCAATTTCGGCTGCCCACTGATCAATACCACCTGCGAGGTTTTTGGCATCACGGAATCCGTTTTGGTGCAGGTAGGCGGTGGCATAGAGGCTTCGTTGTCCGTGATGGCAGTAGACAACAATCTCTTGTTCTGCGGGGATATTGCCTATATGATTCGGTAAGGTGTTCAATGGTATTAACCATGCCCCTTCAATATGCACGAGGTCGTATTCACTCGGTTCTCGAACATCAATCAACAACACGGCGGCATCTGTGTCTAATTTTTCTTTTAACTCTTGTACGGAAATTTCAGGGATATATGTTTCCATAAATCAGGTTTCTTTCTCCGGTTCTAAGGGTGATAGTGGTGCACATTCTGGACACGGGCACGTCTCGCGTAGCACTTCAAACGGATAGATACCTGTAGCGTGTCCATCATTCCAATTAAACTGTAGGGCGTAACGACCGACCAATTGAATATCAAGGGGTTGAATATCGTCTGAAACTGCAATGAGCGTTATATCTCCGTCGCCTTGCGGTGAAAAGAGGGAGTGAACATCTCTGCCTTTGTGCCGGATGATGGCGCATTCAGCGCACGGACACATCTGACGGAGGTAGGGATATGGATACCAACTACTATGCCCGTCTTTCCACTCTATCTGAAAGGCGTTCGGGTGTTTCTTAAGAAGTTTCGGTTGTTTTGCAATCCTGTTCATGATACAGGTTACGGCACAAGGGGTGCCTGCTACAGGTTACGGCACACGGCGTGTGCCTACTACTTTAAAAGATACCGAATACAGGTTACGGCACACGGCGTGTGCCTACTACTTTAAAAGATACCGAGTTCGTCTCTTGCGTCTTCGCTCATCATTTCCATGGTCCAACGCGGGTCCCAAACGACATTGACATTCACTTCATTAACGCCTTCCATCTGCTGCGTGACGTGCTGGGTGCCGTTGACAATCTGTCCACCGGCGGGACATCCTGGACTCGTTAAAGTCATCGTAATATCGACCGTTGTGTCGTTGATGTCAACACCGTAGATGAGTCCCATGTCAACGATATTAATACCGATTTCTGGATCAATAATATTTTCTTTGATAGTCTCTAAGACAGATGCTTCTGATACCATTTAAATTCCCTCCTGTAACGTGAGCTCGATTGTAGGGCAAACTGTTAGTTTGCGTGTCAAACAGGCACAAACTGACAGTTTGTGCTACAAAGTCCCTTTATTCATCAAGGCTGATAAGAATGTCATCATCCTCAACTTTGACGGTGTAACATTCGATGTCTTCAACCGCAGGCATACAGAGTGCTTTTCCGGTTTTCACGCAGAAACGAGCACCGTGTCGGGGGCATTCGATTTCGTCGCCACTGAACCAACCTTCGGCTAATGGCCCGTCATCATGTGTACAAACGTCCTCTATGGCATAGAATTCGCCTTGCACATTGAAGAGTAGCACTGGCACAAAATCCACTTCAACCAATTTCTTGGTGCCGGGTGGGGTTTCACTAACTTTTGCAACTTTATAGAATTGTGGCATATTCGTGTTTTTTTTCCTTTTCCTCGCTTTGTTAGTCTTTGGAGCTTGTAAGTACAAACATATACCGAAGGAACTCTGTTTTAACGCATCGTATAAGCTCTAACATGTGGACCTACAGTTAAAAAAACAACCGTTTCAGATTCTTTTTCATCGCAGAAACAATACTGACACTCTTTAATTGATTGGCATTCTTCACAAATAACAAAAATTATTCGGAAATTTCTATCTACCCGAGAACTACGACAACCCCGTAAATCTAATCCACCGGAAACTCGCCCGAGACGCTCCGTGCGATCATAGGGATTTACAAGAATCTGCTCAATTTTTCGTTGGATACGTTGACGTAAATTTGAATAACGAATAAGATTGCGGACGAATCGCTCTTCATAGAACGCCTGATAGTTATCCATTCCAAATCTCTTCGTGGGTGTAAAACTTTAACTGTCCGGTTTTTTTGCGTTCAAGAATATCCTCCATATCCTCATAAAGCGGAGATTCCTTGTCAAGGTGAAAAAACCCTAACTCCTGCACCGCAAATTCGACCAGTTCTTCACGAACAACCTTGCGAATGACCTCTTCCAACTGCTGAACACTTAGTGTAACTTTAGTTTCTTGTGGTGCTGTGTCATTACTCATTACGTTCAAACTCCTTTTGCTTCACGGACTCAAGGACTCTCCAGCAGCTAAAAAGCGGTGCAGATAAATAAAGTATACCTTACATTCTTTTACGCAGTTCCGTTTGAAAAATGTTCCTACTCATCTTCTTCACCGGGCCACGCTGTAATGCCATACGCACCGGCTTTGAGGACTTTGAGTGCTAATAAGGCGCACTTGAGACGAACGGGACCCAAAGGGATGCCAATCATATCCAAAATGTCATCTTTTGAGAGTTGTTTGACTTCATCAAGGGTTTTCCCCTCAATTTCCTCCGTCAGCATAGACGCAGCGGCTAAACTGATGGTGCAGCCA
>VXZL01000590.1:5795-12834 GCA_009845505.1 Candidatus Poribacteria bacterium
GTGCAGCCATGACCACTAAAGCGAACCTCTTTAACCGTATCGTCTTCAATGATCAGGTCAATGCGGATCCTGTCTCCACAAAGTGGATTGTCTTCTTCGTGCGAAATATCAGGATTCGGCAACGTTCCGTAGTTGCTCGGATTTTCGTAGTGGTCAAGCAGTTCTTCCTGATATATGTTCATACTTTTCTCCGGGTCATAAGTTTCTGTGCTCTGCAAAGCCCTTCATATAAGCGATCCACGTCTTCAATCGTGTTGTAAAGGTAAAAACTGGCACGGATGGTCGCGATGACATCTAATCTTTTCATGAGCGGTTGTGCACAGTGATGTCCGGCACGGACAGCAACGCCGTGTGTGTCCAAGATGCCAGCGACATCGTGTGGGTGGATGCCGTCCATACTAAAAGAGATGACACCCATTTTCTGATGCGGTGCCGGTCCGTACAGGGTAATACCTTCAATTTGTTCTAAACGTTGATGTGCGTATTTTAACAGTTCTTGTTCGTGAACATGGATTGCTGCTAAATTCGCTTGTGTGATATACTCAACGGCATGTCCGAGCCCAATGGCTTCGGCAATGCTTGGCGTTCCTGCCTCGAATTTGGCGGGCAGTTCTGCGTAACTGGACACATCCCGTTCAACACTCCGAATCATTGAACCACCGCCGAGAAAAGGGGGCATTTCCTCAAGCAGTTCCGATTTACCGTATAGGACACCGATACCGGTCGGACCACACATTTTATGTCCTGAGAACGCCAGAAAATCACAATCCAGTTGCTGAACATCGACCTGAAAGTGTGGCACGGATTGCGCTGCGTCAACAATCACTTTCGCGCCGACAGCATGCGCTGTCTCAATGATAGACTGGATCGGATTGATGGTGCCGAGTACATTAGAAACGTGTCCTATAGCGACAAGTTTCGTTTTTTCGGTCAGTAGGTCACGGAGTTGTGTGAAGTCGAGTAATCCCTCATCTGTTATTTCAAGGAACCGGAGCGTCGCCCCCGTGCGCTGTGCCAGCAACTGCCAAGGCACGAGATTGCTGTGGTGCTCCATGATGGAGAGAACAATTTCATCGCCTTCACGGATATTTGTGCTTCCCCAGCTGTAAGCGACAAGGTTGATAGATTCCGTTGTGTTCCGCGTGAAAATGACCTGCCGCGACCGAGGTGCGTTAATCAGCTGGGCGACCTTCTCTCTTGCGCGCTCATACTGTTCCGTCGCCTCCTCTGAGATCCGATAGATGCCGCGATGGATATTTGAACGATAGGTATCGTAATAGGCATCCATTGCTTCAACAACAGGACGTGGGGTCTGGGTTGAGGCGGCGTTATCCAAAAAAGCGAGCGGCGGTGTCGTCGCGAAGATCGGAAAATCTTTGCGGATGGCTTCGATATCAAAGGGACGGAATTCCGACTTATGCATTTTATGCCTTATCCTATGCGAAATAACCGTCAGCAGTCAGTAGAGCGTTTAGGAGTTGGACGCAGGTTTTGCCCACCCTAACGCTCGCCAGAGTATAAGGGGTAATGGCGAATTCACTGACCACTGACAGTTCGGAAAAGAATAAATCTATCTGCTCGGGAAGCCAATACTGACAGCAGACGGTCCGTGATCCTCACATGCCTGATCCGTTGGGACATCGGTTTCAGCATCGCTCGATTGGACGATCCCTTCCGAGACCAGGTAGTGTTCCACCTCGTCGCCACTGACATCGGCAAGTATTATATCGTCAATCTGGACGCACGGTTGATAAGGCTGCCGCGTCTTCTGAACCATTTCACGATAGTTGTCTGCGTTGTTAATAATGTCCCTATCTTCGTAGTCCAATCCGTATTTTGCAAAGATGGCACGAACCCCGTTGCTCCATCCACAAACGGGTTTCATATAAGCGATAATTTTCGGTTGACTCATTGTGAGTTTCTCCTTTTTTATTGGTTATTGGTTGTCGGTTATCAGTGTTAGACGAAAACCTCTTAACTGAAAACTGAAAGGGTTGCGTAGCAACCCCCGGTTCATGCCACACGGCATGAATACCGTTGATTACTGAAAACTGACAACTACTCAAGTTTGCGCGTAATAGACGTACTTAACTCTCTCTGAACGGATTCTAACGGGATACGTTCCATGACGGGTTGAAAAAAACCATCAACAATCAATTTTTCAGCTTGTGCATAAGGTAGCCCGCGGCTCATGAGGTAAAAGACCTGATCGGCATCAATCTTTCCTGCAGTTGCGCCGTGTGTACAACGGACTTCATGTGCCTCAATTTCCAAACCGGGCAAAGTATCGGCATGTGCCCGTTCGCTTAGCAACAAATTATCGTTTTTCTGGTAGGCATCGGTATGGTTCGCTGCCGGATAGACGTAAATGTTCCCACCCCATGCGGTTTGTGCCCTATCTTTCAAGACAGTCCGATACAAGAGATCACTGATGGTATGCGGTGAAGCGTGTTCCTGTGCCGTACTCACATCGAAATGTTGACGAGCATCCGTGAAAGCCAATCCCAGCATTTGTGCGCTGCTGCCAGCCCCGTCCAAGACAACCGCTTGGTTTATTTTGCTAAGTCTGCTGCCAAATGTAGCAGTGACCCAGCAGAGCTGCGCATCTCTGGCGACTGTCGCACGGTGTGTCGCGAAATTCCAGACCTGTCGATTCCAATCTTGGACTTGCACATAAGTCACCTTGGCATTTTGTCCTGCGAAAATCTCGACTGCACCACTATGGAAACCGCTCGCCTCTGGATCGGTAGACGAGTTGTCCTCCAAAATCGCAACCTCACTACCTTCTTCGGCGATGATAAGCACATGCGATAGGTCGGCATGTGCTGCTTCGGACATCCGAATGTAGACGCGGAGCGGCAGTTCAACTTTTACGCCTTTTGGGACATGTAATAGATAACCGCCTTGCCAGAAGGCACCGTGAAGCGCGTCAAATTTGTTGTGTCGCGCAATATTTCCACTTTTCAGCGTCGTCTCCAAGGTTGCTGCCTTGGTCATGAAGTAGTCACGGAGGAGTTCCGGTTGTTCTTGCAGGGCAGTGCGGAGATGTGCAAAGTAGACCCCGTGTTCTTTCAGCGTTTGTGCATCTGAACTGTATTGAAGTTGACCGTCAGCTTGCAGCAGCAGCCCGGCTGTTCCCTCATCGTTGTAGTCTACATTTTCTGCCGATAGTTCACCGTTCGTCGGTGCATTCGGATAATATTTTTCGAGCGCGAAGCCTCGGAGCGATCGCCGACTTCGCCGCCAGTAATCTTGGGTACGCATATCAACGGTGCGTCGCCAAACATCATCTTTGGTTGTGTGTGGCATCGGCAAGGATTCATAGAGTGCATAAGCCTCTAACCGCTTCTCACGCATCCATTTTGGCTCAGTTTCTGTTATTTTTTGAAGAAATTCTTTTGAAAATTCGCCTTTTTGCAATTTTTTGTTATCCTTTATTGGTTGTTGGTTGTCGGTTGTCAGTTTTCGGTTAAGAGGTTGATGTAACAATCCACCACTTTCAAGAGTGTTTCAAGAATGTAAAGCAAAGACAAATTTTGCCGCATGTGGGCAAATTGTTACAAAGCATCTCTTAACCAATAACCAACAACTAACAACTAATAACCATTTAACCAATTGAACCTTCCATTTGAAGTTGGATGAGGCGGTTCATCTCAACAGCGTATTCCATCGGAAGTTCCTTCACGAGCGGCTCAATAAACCCGTTCACAATCATAGTAGAAGCTTCCTCCTCCGAAAGTCCACGGCTCATGAGGTAGAAGAGCTGCTCTTCTCCGATTTTGCTGACGCGCGCCTCATGCTCAATATGGGTGTCATTTTCACTAATTTCAATGACCGGATAGGTATCCGAACGCGAGTCCTTGTCAAGGAGGAGGGCATCACAAACAACGTGTGATCTGCATCCTTTCGCCCCTTTTGCGACATCGACCCATCCGCGATAACTGGAGCGTCCACCATCTTTGCTGATACTTTTTGAGGTAATTTGCGAAGAGGTGTGAGGTGCGCAGTGATAGACTTTCGCACCAGCGTCCTGGTGCTGCCCTTTGCTGGCGAAAGCGATGGAGAGGATCTCGCCACGCGCGCCGGGTTCCATCATGTAGACACTCGGATACTTCATCGTTAACTTACTACCGAGATTGCCGTCAACCCATTCCATTTGAGCATCTTCGTAAGCGACAGCGCGCTTTGTAACGAGATTGTATACATTGTTTGCCCAATTCTGGATGGTTGTGTAGCGCACCCGAGAACCTTTCATGCAAACGATCTCAACAACTGCGCTGTGCAAGGATTCGCTGCTATATGTCGGTGCCGTGCAACCCTCAACATAGTGTACCTGTGACCCTTCGTCAGCGATGATGAGCGTACGCTCGAATTGCCCCATGTTCTCGCTATTGATTCGGAAATAGGCTTGCAAAGGATATTCGACCTTCACACCCGGTGGGACATAAACGAAACTTCCACCACTCCAGGCAGCACTGTTGAGTGCAGCGAACTGATTGTCCGCTGAAGGGATGATGGTTCCGAAGTACTTCTTCACGAGATCCGGGTATTCTTTAATAGCGGTATCGGTATCAAGGAAGACAACACCAATTTTATCTAATTCTTCGACGATATTGTGGTAGACGACTTCTGAATCGTACTGTGCACCAACACCAGCGAGGAATTTCCGTTCGGCTTCAGGGATACCCAATCGATCGAAGGTTTTCTTGATGTCATCAGGGACATCATCCCAACTCCGTTCACTCCGGTCAGAGGCTTTGACGTAATAGTAGATGTCGTCAAAATCGAGTTGTGAGAGGTCACCACCCCATTTTGTCATCGGTTTCTGTTTGAAGATCCGATAAGCGTCGAGTCGGTATTGACGCATCCAATCGGGTTCGCCTTTGATATCGGACATTTCATTGATAACTTCTTCGTCTAACCCTTTGCGCGACTTGAATGTCGGTTTAATATCATCATGGAACCCGTATTGATATTCTTTACTAATCCCAAGTTCTTCTATAGTGTTCTTTTCAGAAGTTGCCATTTTGCCTTCTCCTTTTCTGTTAGGATATGCTGTGGATCGCCGCTCAGATTTATTCAGCTTCTTCTGCGATACCGTGTTTTGCTCGAATCGGATCGTAGCCTTCTGCCTCTAACATCTGTGTGAGTTCCCAGCCTCCAGATTCAACAATTCTACCGTCAAGCAGTATATGCACAAACTCTGGTCGGATGTAGTCCAACAACCGCGGATAGTGCGTAATAATAAGGACTCCGAGATCTGGTCCAACGAGGCTGCTGACGCTTTCGCCGACGATTCGGACGGCATCAATGTCGAGTCCGGAGTCCGTTTCATCGAGAACGGCGATCTGCGGTTCAAGCATTGCGAGTTGCAGAATCTCGGCACGTTTCTTTTCGCCACCGGAGAAACCGTCGTTAAGGTAGCGTCTGGCGAAGGAATCATCAACACCAAGTTGCCGCATTTTCTCGCGGAGTTCGCGCCGAAATTCGCGCATCGGGATAAGCCCTTCGTTGTCGGAACCGTTTTCTGATTTTCCACGGACCGCGCTCACAGCGAGTCTTAAAAAATTCGCCAAACTCACGCCTGGAATCGCCGTTGGATACTGGAAAGCGAGGAAAAGTCCGAGTTTGGCGCGTTCGTCCGGTTCGAGTTCCAAGACATTAACACCATTGAAAATCACTTCACCTGCGTCAATATCATAAAGTGGATGCCCCATTAAGCCGTTGCCGAGGGTGCTTTTACCGGATCCGTTTGGACCCATAAGCGCATGAATTTCGCCCTGTTTTACAGTTAAACTTAACCCTTTAATGATCGGTTTTCCTTGCACACTGATGTGTAGGTCTTTGATGATCAACTCTTTGTTCATTCGTTGATTTGGACTCCTTAAGGTGATGTTAATAGGTGTCGTTCGGCTTACACCTTTTTTTATATATTTGTATCCTAACTACATTTCGTTTTTTAGCACGTGCGTGTATGGCTATTAAGCAGTGCCTAACCACCGATTCTCGACATGTTTCGTTCGGGTTTAATAAAGTCTGCGGCGTTAATTTTATGCCCTGCCTCTTTTTGTGCGACGGCATCCAGAATGAGTTGACGGATGACCGTATCTGATGCCCCTTCTCGGAGTGGTGTAAGCAGATCGGTTTCTGTTAGCGAGAAAAGACACGTCCGGAATTTTCCGTCAGCAGTAAGACGTACTCGGTTACAATTTTCGCAGAACGGCTCACTCACAGAGGGAATAATCCCGACCTCGTTACCGCTATCTGAGAATCGATAGCGTTGTGCCGTATCACTTTTTGCCTCACCGTTCAAAGCCACTGGTTTCAGTGGATAGACGGCGTTAATTTTGTCGATAATCTCTTTTCCGGGGATGTACATATTGCGTCCCCAGACGTCATCGGCATCGAGTGGCATAAATTCGATGAATCGGAGTTGATACTCATTTTGACGCGCGAAAGTGGCTAAATCGACAATTTCATCGTCTGTAAAGCCCCGCATTGCGACGGCATTGACTTTGATTGGGTTGAAACCGCATTCATGTGCGGTTTTAAGCCCTTCAAGCACGCGTGAAAGCACCTTTCGACGCGTCATCTGCTCGAATTTCTCCTCGTTGAGTGTGTCTAAACTCACATTAATACGACGCAGCCCGGCATCGTAAAGGGCTTGTGCTTGCTTAATCAGCCCTATGCCGTTTGTTGTTAGACTGATGTCTTTTAGATCTTCTAACTGCGTCAACCGCTCTATGAGTGCCGGCACGCCGGGACGGACAAGCGGTTCACCGCCGGTAATACGGACTTTGCTAACACCTAATCCGACGAAAATGCGCGCCAGATGCAGAATCTCGTCAAAGGTCATCAGTGCCGCGTCTGGCATGAAGGTCATATCTTCTGGCATACAATAGATACACCGGAAGTTACAAACATCAGTAACCGAGATTCTGAGATTCGTATGGATCCGCCCAAAGCGGTCGAGCATTTGTTGCTTCATGTCAATTCGGACAACGAGAATTTAATTTTATTAGTGTTAATAGTATATCAC
>VXZL01000352.1 GCA_009845505.1 Candidatus Poribacteria bacterium
GTGCAGATGCAAGGCACCACAACAGGTCTGCTGCCGAGGCGTAACAACTTCGCATCCATTTTTTGATAAAACCCGAATCGTTGCAACATTCGTCTCCGTAAAGACTTGGTTCATGACGCATCCCGGTATGAATCCGACGCGGTATCGGGTTTCACCTTCGGCGGGTGTAACGTCTCGTATCGTATATTTCAATTGGGGTGATGGAATTGTCGGAAGCAGGGATTCCATCTGCCCGAATTGACCCATCAGTTTCAGAATGCCTGTCTTCTGGACGAGCCTCCGGATACCAAGTCGTTGATAGAGCCACATTAATTCAAAGATTAAGTCCAATCGTTCTTTATTCGGCAAAATATGCTTGAAGACCAAGTTCGTCCAAAATCGGTAAGCTGCTGAACGCGGCGCGTTCTGTTCATATATAGCGCGTGCCTCTTCAAGGAGTTCCCCGAAATGAACACCAGAAGGACACGCCGTTTCGCATGCGCGACAATCTAAACACCGATAAATGTATTCCGACCATTCCTCGTTGAGTGGAATAGCGTCTTCGTCTTTGAAGGCACTCCCCATAAGGTAAAGTCTACCTCTTGGTGAATCCGTTTCTAAACCTAATTCCCGATAGGTTGGACAAGTAGGTAGGCAGAGTCCACAGTGTGTACAGGCATCCCACTTTTTCCAGCTGAAGGTGTCTACACCGATAAGTTGTTGTGTGTGTTGATTGGACATATCAAATTTTACGATGTTTGATTATTTATTCCTTGTTTTTTACCGATGTGTCGGGTGACCCCGCACGGAAAACACGCAGATTTGGAGATCTCTTTAACAAGCGTGTGAATAGGAAGAAGCTGCCGATGATGCCGGCACCGAGCAGCCCCAAACATGCAAACGCAAGAATACCGGCAAGGAGGAGGAGGAGTATGTCCAAGATTTTAGAAATCACAGGACTCATCGGCGGGTCAGAAAGCATCCAGACAATGTAAAGAAAAAATAAAACAATCAAGCCAATCGCAGTTAACGTTAGATGGACCGGATTTGCTTTACCTGCAAAGCTGTCCTTAAGGTTTCGGGTACGGGTGCCCTCAATTTTTTCTCCTAACAATTCCTTTTGGTCTTGTGTGAACGTCTTTTTCCGAGAGGATGCCCTTGAAACTAATCGCCTTTTCCTCCGTTGCATTTCTTTGGTGGATCGGTATGGCTTTAGGTTAATGCATTTGAGTTTGTGCATTCGTAACCCCCTCGTTAAGGCTGCCGGAACGATACCCCTGCAGATCAAGCGTAACATGGGCATATCCAAGCGTTTTAAAATGTTCGTTAATATCACGCCGCACGGCTTTTGAGTGCATCCGCGAGATTTCTTCCGCATCTAACTCAATTCGAGCAAGTTCACCGTGATGTCGGACTCGAAACTGACGAATCCCTAAATCGTAGAGGAATTGTTCAGCCGCATCCACCTGTCTTAGCAATTCACGGGTAATCCGCATACCGTAAGGGAATCGTGAGGAGAGGCAAGCGAACGCCGGTTTATCCCACGTTGGGAGATCCCACACTTTTGAGATCTCACGAATCTCCGCCTTTGTCAAGTTAACATCAATCAAAGGAGCTTGGATACCCATTTTTTTCGCTGCATCCATTCCGGGACGGTGGTCACCCACATCATCTGGGATGGCACCGTAAACGATTGTGCCGACATCGTACTTTTCAGCGATCGGACGGAGTTTATCGAACAGTTCTGTTTTGCAGAAGAAGCACCGATTGGTAGGGTTGCTTGCGTACCCTTCGAGGTCTAATTCGTGTGTATTGACTGTTTCAAAGCGAATTCCAATCTGCTTAGCAATTTCCTGTGCTGCTTTCATTTCCCGGATGGGATAGGAATCAGAGATAGCTGTAACAGCGAGGGCGTTCTCACCCAATGCGTGTTGTGCCGCCTCTGCGAGAAATGTACTGTCAACACCACCGGAAAAGGCGACAATGACCTTCTCATAAGCGTGCAAGCATCCATAGAGTTCTTCGAGTTTCCTTTGTAGGATAGGCTCAAGTTTTTGATTTGACATATTTTTGAGTAGCAAGTTTCGGTGAACACGTTACACCAAAGTAGCTGCCATCCTTCGGACAGGTATAGGAGGTTAAACGGGACGTTCGGCGCGTTGCAGTTTCTGCAATTCGTCACTGAGCAACCGTCGTTTTAATCCGCTGATTCGGTCAATAAAAAGTATGCCGTTGAGATGATCTATTTCATGTTGCAGAACACGCGCCAATAAACCGTCGGCTTCAATATGGACAGATTCGCCGTATGCATTGAGTCCTTCAACAACAATGTTCTCTGGACGTTTCACATCGGCAGTCACATCTGGGATACTGAGGCATCCTTCCTCGGCAACAATTTCTCCGTCGGAACTCAGAATTTCGGGGTTAAACAAAACCAAAGGCTCGTATTCCTCATCGTCCTCTTCGCCGATATTGACAATGATGAGCCGTTTCAGAACACCGACCTGTGTCGCGGCGAGTCCAATACCGTTGCCTGTAGCCTCCAGCGTCATCAACATCTCGTCAGCGAATTGACGCTCTGCATCGGCGATCTCTGCCACCGGTTCTGCTTTTTTGCGAAGGACCGGATCGCCGTAATAGCGTAGTTGCAAAGGGGCTGTTTCACGCAGCACCACACTATCTTCTCCACCTATATCCGAGGTGGCTGTATTCTTAGGCTTTCTTCTACGTTTTGGCATGTATCAGGACGTTCTCCATTTGCAACATATCTTTAGACAAAAACAACTTTTAATAGGTTATCACTTATTGAAGATTCTGTCAAGCAAAAAGTTTTTCTCAAGGTATCGGCATTAGATACAGATAGAAGCCTTCGTCATCAACAATTGAACCGGTAAATTGGGTTAGGAAAGTGAGGTTATGCTGTGCACGCAATTCAGGGTCTAAAGAGCGGTTCATGATAATTAAAAGGTCTTGGGCTGTCTGTGTTCTTAGGATACTTGCCTCCTTAAGGACCTGATCGTCTGGGATATCGACATCGGGCATGCGGACATCGTCCCATCTAACGAAAGAGCCAAACCGGCTGCCGTGTACATAATAAATTTCATCTTTTTCGAGATACCCGACAATCGTGCTCGCAGCATAATCGACTTCCCCTACTATCGTCATGTCTTGCATATCTTCTGCTTTGATATATTCAGCCACCTGTTTTCCATAAGAGAAGACATAGCGGTCCTCGAGTATGACCGTTGTTATCCCTCCAATGAACTGACAGACGAAGATGAAAGTGACAAACGAAGAAAATAGGCGTTGTGACAACGCACTAAGGCTTTTGAATGGGAGGGTTATCTCAGGACAGTCTCTATAAATCCAAGCGATCATAAGAAATGTAATAAACAGAAATCCGTGGTGGCGCATACTACCGTAATACTTTATGTAGAAAAACACTAAAAGTCCAAATGTCGCCATGAGGTATATAAGCAGGGCAGTAGGGCGTTTGAGGAGTAAGAAGATGCTGCAAAGGATAAGAAGGCAACAGAGCGGGATTTGGATGGCCTGGAAGAGGTTATACGTCTCTAATTGGTGTTTGTTCCAGAAATTAAGCGAGAATTCTGGGATAGGTAGAAGCGCGCGGGAAATAAGTTTAATAACGTTGCTGAATTCTGTTGAATCATAAGCGAAACGCCATTCAACAGCAAAACCAGTATCTGCTGGAGGATTCAGTTGCAAAACTGCTGTAATGATACCGATGCCGATAAGGGCGAATCCGATCCAGATTGATTTTTTATCGCCTATCGCCTCAATCTCCTCAGCGAGTGGCTTAGAGAGCCAATTGCGATAGAGGTATTCACAGCAAAGCGCGAATCCTATCGTTATGGTAAGAATTAACGCGTGTACACTCGTATGCGAAAGGAAAAATAATACACAACCGATCCAAATAAAACGTCTGTAACGTTCACTGAAAAGAATACAGAAAACAATTATCAGTAGCAACCCAAGCGCGTAGTTTCGCGCAAGAACAGCGTATTCATAAAGCACAAAATAGCCAAAACAGAAGAGAAATTTTTGGAAGCGATTGAAGGGTGCGTAACGAACAAATAGATAGACCGTGCCAGTTGCAATCAGAAGATGAAACACCTGCATGATGACAGGGGAATGTGTGATACGGGTGAGTGGCATGAGACAGAGGTGCCATATCCCCGGATGTCCTTCATATTTGAGGTGCGCGAAAAGTTCAAAGACTGAGGCACTGTCCCGGGCAAGGAGCCATGCCTGAATCTCGTCACGCCACATCTCATGGTGGCTTGTTGTATAAGCACCTATTGCAAGGAAAAGGAACGCTAAACCGAGTGCGTAGTGTGTTTCCTTTTTACGCATCATTACAGCCGCGATCTTTGAATCGAGGCACCTCTATGCTCTTACTGAATTGCGAGGCTTGAAATAGGCAGCCATAAGCCGCCGGTAGTTTTGGCAATAAATTTCTGGAAAGGCTCGTCTCGTCCGATAACATCTACCTTAATTCTTGCAGTCTTCATCTTCATCATTACATCTATTGAAGAGTAGGCACCGCTTACATACTCATCCGTTACAAAAATGAAATGGACTTCAGCGTCTCTTCGAAATGTTACCTCATCGGCGGCGCGGATAAGTGCGTCCAAACCCCTCTCATCTCCTCGAAATTTGAGTTGACTGAGGACTTTTTTCACCTGCTCGGTTGAGCGGGTTTGCGGAATCACTTCAAAGTCCAATCCAAGGAGACTATAGCCAGTTCCTGCGCGAAAGGCGACGATACCGATGGTGAAATCGATCCCGGCACTCGCAAATTGGTCGGTCATACTATTGAGATGTTCACGCACTGCGTCAACATCGTTTTTCATACTTCCACTACCGTCAATAATGAAGACGATATCGACAAGATTTGTACGCCTGCTGGCGATAATATGCTTGGCGATCCTGTTTAGCGCAAGGTCAGGAAGTGTGAGTCCACCAAGATCCGAGGTAGGCTGCCCGTTGGTTTCTGCTATGAATCCACCGGTGTGTCTACTCGGTTTGCTGCCGCTACCAAAGGTCCCTGAACCTAATCCAATGCCTGTTCCGCTACTACTACCAGATACAGGTTTGGCTTGCAGACCTTTACCGTGGCTGTATGCCGTTGAGTGGGTTGCTGAAAAGGGTTCTGGTGTTTCCAATTCGAGAGGAACATCTTGATGGGATACAGATGTTACCGGCGGTTGAAGCGATGGCGTTTTGACTTCTAAAACTTGTGTTTGTTGCATACTTTCGGGCGTCACCATCGGTTTCAGCGGCATCTGATGGATTCTTTTCATCGGGAGGCGCGGTGTCCTCAAGTGGATTTTGGCGATGTCAAACGCAGTGCCTGTCTCAATGTACCGATCCGGTCTTTGTCGGTACAAGGCTCCAAGCGTCAGAAACAATAAAATATGAAGCCCAATGGAAATAACGAGGGCTTTTGGGATATTTTTGCTAATCACGACTTTCATTTTTGTTCCGTGCGGTCATGCAATTATGCTTCAGTTTTTGCAAAGCCCATGGTAACGGAAATTATTATAGCATTATCTCTGTGGTTATTACAAGCAGAGAACGCATTATTTAGAAAAAAGTTGACGAAAATGTTAAAATTTGGTATGCTATAAGATAGAACCTATGTGGAATCAGAGCGTACAACGTTTCACTTGCTCTCTTACAGTCGGTGTGATAACGTCGGTTTGCTTATGTGTCTTGTGGCAAATTATCAATTGAAGCGGGTTTTTTGGAATATAAGATGTTTTGTTACGATTACCCACGGCCTGCCGTTACCGTTGATATTGTAATCTTCGCCGGTGAGGATCCAGAGCTGCTGTTGATTAGACGTAAGCATCTTCCCTTTGAAGGGTATTGGGCATTGCCGGGCGGTTTTGTTGAGATGGATGAATCGCTTGAGGAAGCCGCACGGCGCGAGTTAGAAGAGGAAACCGATGTTTCGGATGTGACCTTAACCGAGATAGGTGCTTTTGGGGACCCCGCTCGCGATCCGCGCGGGCGTGTAATTACCATCGCCTACGTTGCTGTCCTTGAGAAACGGTTGTTAAAAGTTGAAGCTGGTTCCGATGCAGCCGAAGTGGCGTGGTTTTCAACTACTAATTTACCGGCACTTGCATTTGATCACGCAGAAATAATCCAAAAGGCATTGGAAACAACTAAATGAAACATTATGGTTTAACTTTGAACCTAAAAAACAATCCAGATGTGATTGAAGCATATAAAAAATATCACCGGGATGCGTGGCCAGAAGTAGTTGAGGCTCTGAAGGCAGTCGGTATAACGAAGATGAATATCTATCTTTTAGGTTGCCGTCTATTTATGGCGATGGAAACGGTTGATAACTTTGATATAGAACGGGATTTTCCACGCTATCTTGAAGAGAATCCGAGATGCAAAGCGTGGGATGAATTGATGCGAACTTTCCAGGAACCTGTGGCGGAAGCACAGCCAGACGAATGGTGGGCGTGCATGGAACCTGTCTTTGAATTGTAACGCGAAAGGGATATATTTCTTCGATGGCGGTAACATTTCTATCAGTGGGTCATTTTTGTTATGATGTCTCGCCAAATGGCTATATTCTTGGTGGATCCGCCTCGTATTCGACACTAACTGCACGAAATCTGGGGCATCACGCCCGTGCTATCACGGCTGTAGGTGCGAATTTTGACCGGCAAAACCCGCTATTGGATGGCATAAAAACTGTTTATTGTGAATCGTCTGAAACGACGATTTTTGATAACCAATACGACGAAAAAGGACATAGGCAGCAGTTTATCTTGGGTTCGGCAAGGAAACTAAAAGGAGCCGATGTTCCTGTTGAGTGGCGTACAAGCAATATAGTTTACTTGTGTCCGATTGCCAATGAAGTTTCCGCGGAACTTGTTCACTGTTTTAGCAAGGATACATTGATAGGTGCCACACCGCAGGGTTGGCTCCGGCAGTGGGATGCGAGTGGAAGGGTTGAAGCAAAACGTTGGGCGACAGCTGAGCAAATCTTGCCCTACATTGATGTCTTAATTCTCAGTGATGAGGACATCCGTGCTTATCCAAATGAATTGGAGAGATATATCCAGCTGGCTCCAATCGTTGTGCTGACGCGAGGTGCAAGGGGGGCAACGCTGTTTCAAAACGGCGCGCAACTTGAGTCCACAGCGTATTCCGTAACCGAGATTGATCCTACGGGTGCTGGTGATGTTTTCGCAACCTCCTTTTTGATTGACTATTATCAAAATCGGACTGTCGAGAGGGCACTGAACTTCGCACATTGTGTCGCTTCTTTTGCTGTGGAAGGTATTGGAACATCTTGTATTCCAAAACTCGCCCAAGTGCTGTTGAGGTTAAAGATATAGTAAATAGTTAACCGATAACTATTAAAAGAGAGATTTATGGCGATCCATTACGATTTTATCGCGTACAGCAGTAGGACATCAGCAACCCATTGGATTATTGGGATGAAGGCGATTCAGGGCGAGGTGCCGCTGGATATTGTCATACCTGACGATCAAGTGACCATTGACCCTGACAATCCGGAAGTCGTCGGTGTTTTGACAACAGAGGGATTAGAGCGGGAAAGTGCCGATGGCTTGGAACTTTACCGCTATCTCCGGCGTTTGAATCCAAAGAAAAATGAGGCTTTTAACTACAATGAGGTTGTTATTCGGAATATCCATAGCCGTTTGAACACACTGCGGGTTAACCAAGAACTTCGGGTGCAGATAACCTATACCGAACGGAAAGAACCGTATGCCCGCTTTTCATATCAAATTAAGTTATTAGATGTTTCGGAACAATCAGAGGCGAACCCTTCTGATAGCGAACGCTCTCAAATTACAACACCGTATGCCGAAGGTGGGCATCAGCACCTACCCGAACAGAAAAGTGTTGAGAATCCAAACCAACCGATTTATAGAACGACGAGTACGCTCGAGAAATTAATCGCTTTTACCCAAAAACTCCAAAAAGAATTGGATCAGACCCAAGAACGTCTCGGGGTGGTGATTAACAAAGTTCAGCAATTGGAGGAGGATCGGCAGCAGTTCCGCGAGATACATAACCTCATTGAGGAGATTCTCAACCGAATCAGCCGCTTAGAAGGTTTGGACCCCCGAATTCAGTATCTTGAAGCAGATCGGCAGCAGCTCCAGGATCTTCAGCAAACTTTACGAAAGTTTCTCATAGCATTGAACCAACAGACGAGAGTATCGCTGCAGGAAAATGACGAGATTGCAATGAATGAGTAATACCTGTGAAAAATGCTAACAGGCGATTTTGCCTGTATGCCGGTGAGAAAAGGAGTGTTCGGTATGATGAAATTGGGTACGATGTCCCTAAATGTGAGAAATACGACGGCTACTGCTTTCGCACAATTGGTATATGATCTCGGATTTGATGTGATTGAGTTGCATTCAAGTGCGTTTGAATCGACCGATGCGGACTATCTACGTGGGTTGAAGATGGATCTCATGCGGAAAGGATTACCCTTAGGTTACATCGGTATTAGCAATAACTTCGGCCGTCCTGTTGAGGAGCACCACGAGCAAGTCGCGTTAATCAAGCAGTGGATAGATGTTGCGGCTTTTATGAGCTGCCCATTGGTTAGAGTCTTTGCTGCTTATGTTCCTGACGATTGTGAAGATGAAGAGACGTTGTGGCCACCGATGATTGAAGCCTTCAAGGAGGTCGCTGAATACGGTCATGAGTCGGGGATCCTCGTCGGGTTACAGAATCACAACCATAACAACGTCACGCGGGACGGCGCGGCGGTTTTACGCGCTTTAAATGGGACAGACCATCCCTATTTTACACATATTTTAGATACCGGACAGTATGCGGGTTCTCCGGGCGCGAGTGGACATCGCGGTTCGTCACACCCAGGTTACGACTGTTATGCGAGTATTGAACAAACGGCACCGCATGCGGTGTATGTCCGGACGAAGTTTTATCAGATTGATAGCGGCGTGGAGGAGTGGTTAGATTACCCGCGTATTTTAGACATTTTGCGCGGGGTCGGCTATAACGGATGTCTATCTATTGTCTACGAAGGTGAATCGGATCCGGTTGAATCGATGCGAAAAGCGAGAAGTTATATGGAGTCTATATTGTAACCATATTACGGCGTAGAGCGAGGGAAAAATGAAAACGCGTGCTGCGGTTATGTATGAACATAATCAACCTGTTATTGTTGAGGAACTTGAATTAGATGAACCGAAGGCGAACGAGGTACTCGTTCGGACCGCGGCGAGTGGTGTCTGCCATTCCGATTTGTCGGTCGTCACTGGGGCTATCTATTACAATGCTGCTGTGGCACTTGGACATGAAGGCGCAGGTGTTATTGAACGCGTTGGCGACGATGTCACTGGGTTTCGTCCAGGTGACCACGTGATCTTATCTTTCGTCAGTTATTGTGGCGGTTGTCGCATGTGCCAGATGGAAAAAGTCTGTCTCTGTGAGAGTTACGATGTCCCGCGCGGTTTTCAGTTGGATGGCACCTATCGCCTCTGGAACAGTTCGGGGGATGGTATCCTACAGATGGCGCGGATTGCGACGATGTCTGAATACATGGTTGTCCCTCAGCAAAACCTTGTCAAGATTGACGATCGCTATTCATTGGAGCAGGCAGCACTCGTGGGGTGTGGTGTAACGACAGGTGTCGGTGCTGTGTTGAATACTGCGAAGGTGGAACCCGGAAGTTCTGTGGCGGTCATCGGGACGGGTGGTGTCGGTTTGAACGCCATTCAAGGTGCCGTGCTTGCACGAGCAGAGCGAATTATCGCCGTTGATATTGCCGAGAGGAAACTCGATTTTGCGAAAAGTTTTGGCGCGACGGATGTTGTTGATGCCTCAACGTCCGATCCAGTTGAAGCCGTGCGTGAATTGACGGCGGGTCTCGGTGTAGACTATGCGTTTGAAGTGATTGGGAATCCGAAAACTATCTTGCAAGCCTACAATATGGTCCGGGCGGCTGGTACTGCTGTCATTGTCGGGATGGCACATCATGAATCAGATGTTAGTATTCCGGCGCAACACCTCGTTTCAACAGAGAGACGGTTGATCGGTTCGTTTTATGGTTCGTGTCAGCCGAAAGTGGATATGCCGAGGCTTCTCAATCTCTATACAGAAGGTAAACTGAAGTTAGATGAGTTGATTACGCGGCACTATCGGCTTGAGCAGATTAATGAGGCGTTCGCCGACATGGAGGCGGGTGAAAATGCGCGTGGTGTTATTCTTTTTAATTAGCCGTTATAGGTTAGCAGAACGCCCCGACAGCCAATTACTATGAAATCGGTACATAACGCAGTCCGAGAGCAGTTTAGCCAGCATGCAAACTATTATGCCCAGAGCAGCGCACATGCTGAGGGGGATACCTTAGACATTATCCTCGATTTCGCCGAGCCGCAAGGCACAGAACGGACGCTGGATATTGCGACAGGAACAGGATTCACAGCGTTTAAGCTCGCACCAAAAGTCGCTTCTGTGATTGCCACCGACCTGACACCGGCGATGCTTACGAAGGCAGCTGAACTTGCGGAAGAAAAATCTATAAAAAACATCTCTTTTTCTCTTGCTGCTGCGGAATCTTTGCCTTTTGCCGATGCTTCGTTAGATTCAGTAACCTGCCGAATTGCCCCTCATCATTTCCAAGATGTCCCTGCCTTTTTGAGCGAGGTGCATCGGGTTTTATGCCCGGATGGACGCTTCTGCATGGTGGATTCTGTCGTGCCTGAATCGAAGGAATTGATAGCATGGCAGAATCGGGTGGAGTGGCTCCGAGACAACTCTCATGTGTATGGGTATCCGCCATCTGAGTGGGATGCAATGATTGCGGATGCAGGATTGTCCCTTGAAAAGACAGCACTCGTCCGAAATGCCCAAATGTCGTTTCTGTGGTGGGTGCGTCCAGAGGAAAACCCGCCGGAGGTCGTGCAGGAAATCCGTGATGCGTTCGCCAATCTCTCTCCTGACGAGGCGAAAGAACACTACACAGTTCATCCAGCGGGTGATGATTTCTATTTTTCTTGGCCCATGTATGCGGTTAAGGCGAGACGCACTGGCAACTGATGTTTATTGCTCCTCTCGCCATTTCGCAAAGTCTGCCTCAATCTCCTCAGACCATTTCCGATCTATTTCACCTGGGGTATAGACACCTTCACGCAACCGTTGATGTCCAAACCGGTCTCGGAGAGCCACCTCTTCGCCGCGTTCAACGACTTGTTGCGCGAAATGTGGCGGAATAAAAATAATCCCGCCGCGTCTCCCCAAAACCACATCCCCCGGTAAAACCGTCGCCTCCGCAATACGAATCGGGATATTAATACCGGTGAGTGTCACATTTGCAATGCCAGTCGGATCTACACCACGCACAAACGTCGCAAAATCAGGTAACTCATAAATGCCGTCCAGGTCGCGGATACCGCCGTCAATGACCATCCCCGTTCCTGTTTTCGCAAAGATGGAATTGCCGAGGTTGTCACCCGCAAAGGTGCCGTCCTTGACCTTACCAAAAAGGTCAACGACGATGACATCATCGCGGACGAGTGTATCAATAACCCACGAGTTTTGCCCACCGACGCATCCATCTTTTTCGCCTTGTGCAGAGATAGCGTCGTTAAAGTCAGGTCGAATCGGCACAAAAGCACACGTCACCGCTCTACCCACCAGAATTCGGTCTGGATGGAGATTCATCCAATCGCCAGCGAATTGGAATTTATAGTTATTGCCATTCAGAACACCCCACGCCTGTTCGATGCTAATCGCTTTCATGCGTTGGAGAATATCATCGGGAACGCGCGGTCGTCCATCAGGGAACCGATCGCCTTCCCATAGGTGTGTCATCGCGAGGATGCTCTCTTTATCAATAAGTCGCATGTTAAGTCTCTTTCTATCGGAGGATGTATTTACCTATAGACCTGCGTTTTCCCACACCTGATCCAACGATTCCGCTGTCGCTTTCGCTGCATCTGCGGGTTCCATGTTGTTTACTTTTTGACTGAACGGTTCAGGGGTCACAGGTCCCTCATAACCGATTTCTGTCAGAATTTGCATCAATTCAGTCAGTGGGATTACGCCAGTTTCAGCGGGAAGGCACCTAATATTGTCAATCTGATCGTACGGGTCAATGCCAGCTGGAGCGTCATTGATGTGGACGTAAACGACATCTGATACAGAGAGTTTGCGGACATCGTCTATAGCCGAACGACAGGTGTACCAGTGCCATGTATCGAATAGCAGCCCGACGTTCCCTGTCCCGACCGCTGCGGCGAGCCCTAACATCGCATCCATCGAATAGGCGAAAAGGTACTTGGAACCTGCGCGGCTCGTCGCCGGTCCAATGAACTCAAGCCCGATTGAGTGTCCGTGTTCTTTGAGAATCTCAGCGATAGGTCGAAGGCGTTTAACAGAAAAATCCCAGTTTTCCTGAAAGGTCATGTCATTTGAAGCGGGTCCGACGACAGTGGTCGTCCGATAACAACCGAGTTCCGCGGCGAGTGCTGCACGTTCGGGAAGTTGTGCTAAACCGGCATCATAGTCAGCATCGGGACCCCGCCAATTCACACCAAATCCCCAGCCACCCATAGCAATGCCAGCGTC
>VXZL01000252.1 GCA_009845505.1 Candidatus Poribacteria bacterium
TGTCAAATTTTAAACTTTTTGCAAGTCCAAAACGACTAATTCCGAAATTAATATCTACATCTGCTGCGTCCTTACGCGCTGCATCTTCTATGCCGAGGTCGAGGGCTGTCTGAAAATGAGAGAGCGCTGCCTCGTATTCACTTAATTGGATGGACACCCGACCGAGAATGTAGTGGAGCTTTTCAGTCTCGTCACAAGAACCGCGTTCTAAAGCGGCACTCGCGATTGCTTTTGCCTCTGGGAATTTCTGTAGTACCGTATACGCGGTACTGAGCCTGACAGCTAACGCGGGATATTCCGGATCCAAGTCGCGCACCTTCTCTAAATGGAAAACCGCTTTCTCATACGCTTCCTGTAGAAGATAGGCAGTTGCAAGGTGGTTATGTAGTTCCGCAGAATTCGGGTCCTGGGCGAGTTTTTTCTCTAAGATTGGGATCGATTTTTCACCGAGGTCCTGCAAGTTAAGCTCGCCTAATCGCTTTCGAGATGTTCGTCTGTTCCTTTTCCGTTTTCGATGCTTCATGCATTCTCCTAAATCTGAGATAGATATAAGACAGGATTCATTTTCTATGATGTCAAATTGAAGCAAATTATACAGCAATTCGCAAGAGGTTTCAAGGAAATAAGATTGTCCGATATCCCTCTTGAAAACGGACACAAAACACTGTATAATAGACGCAAATTTGTGTTGAGGTGCTACGAATTGGCGGAACAGAACCGTGTCAAACCGCATATCCTACTGATTGGATTGGCTCTCGTCGCTTTTAATAGTTACTGGTGCCTGATGGGAACAGAGGTCTGGCACTCTACGCAGCTGACCATCGCCTCGCTGTTCTTCAATGCGGTCTTTACCCTCCTCGTCTTTGTGCTTGTTAACCTCCTGTTCCAACGATTTGTGCCGCGTCTGGCGATGTCGCAAGCCGATCTGCAGACGATCTATGTGATGGTGGTGATGGTATCGACAATCAGCGGACACACCATGATGGGGTACCTCATCCCCGTTCTCACGCATACATTTCAGTTCGCAAGCCCCGAAAATGAGTGGTTATCGCTCTTTGGAAACAGTATCCCCAATTGGATTGCAGTTAAAAGTCCGCGTATCTTAGACGGGTTCTACAACGGCGATTCTACACTCTATAATTCTGCTACGCTCAACGCATGGATATCACCTGTACTGGCGTGGTCAAGCTTCGTCATCGCGCTCTGGCTGACATTGCTGGCAGTGACGATCTTTCTCCGTAAACAGTGGACGGAAAATGAACGCCTGAACTATCCGATCGTCCAACTCCCCTTGGCACTGACGAGCAATCCGAAACGCTTTTTTGCTTCGCCGTGGATGTGGGTCGGATTCGCAATTGCAGGGAGTGCTGAACTCCTCAATGGACTGAGTTTTCTGTATCCAGAAATCCCTTCTCTACCGATTAGAAACAGAGTCCTTGGACAATTCAGTTCAAAGCCGTGGAGTGCGATGGGACCGATTCGGATCTCCCTCTATCCATTCAGCATCGGGTTGATGTTCTTCACGCCGCTGGATCTCTCGTTTTCCTGCTGGTTTTTCTGGCTACTAACCCGTCTTCAGATGGTTGTGACAGATATGTTCGGCGCGCGCAATATTTATAGGTTTGAACAGCAGACGGGGGCTTGGCTTGCGTTTGGCTGCATCCCGTTGTGGATGGGGCGACGGCACTACGGACGTATTATCCGTAAAGTTTTCGGGGTCGCACAACGCCACGGCGAACCCCCACCTGACGATTCTGGAGAACCGATGCGCTACCGCACGGCTGCCGGACTGTTCACCGTGGGATTACTGTTCCTTTTCTGCTTCTGTTTTCAGATGGGGATGACGTTCTGGGCGATTGGACTCTTTTTTCTGTTCTACTTCCCGATGATTATCGGTATCACGCGTATCCGCGCCGAAATTGGGCCGCCCCTTCATCAACTCATCCTTGTCGATCCAGGACGGACGATGGTCACTGCGTTAGGTACACGCCGCTTAGGCGCGGGGAATCTGATGGGACTCACGTTTCTCTATCCGTTTGTGCGCTGTTTCCGCGCGCATCCGACACCGAGTGAACTGGAGGCGTTCAGGCTGGCGGAAAGGACGAGCATCGGGTATCGTCAACTTCTCATCGGAATGATCTTGGCGATTGTGTTCGGTATCCTGATAACGTTTTGGGCATACCTACACGTCCTTTACGATATGGGCGCAGCAAGCAAAGCGCGCGGTTGGATTGTTTATATGGGGTGGGAAACGTTTAACCGTCTGCAAACGTGGCTTGTCAGTCCGCGAGAGACCGGCGTACCGGAGCTTGGTGTTATCGGCAGCAGTTTCGTGTTCACGATATTCCTGATGATGATGAAGATTCGGTTTCTCTGGTGGCCCCTACATCCTGCGGGTTATGTGTTAGTCAGTGGGACAGGTATGGGAAGGTTGTGGTTTACCATCTTCTTGGGGTGGTTGGCGAAAGCAATCGTGCTAAAGATTGGCGGCGTGAAACTCTACCGACAAGCGATACCCTTCTTTTTGGGGCTCATCTTAGGGGATTATACGCTGGGGTGTGTCTGGAGCCTGATTGGGTTGGTATTGGAGATACCGACGTATATTGTGTGGCATTGAGGTGTTCAATTTTTGGAATAGTGTTTCATGATAACGCAACGCTACTCTTCATCTTTGAATCCTTGAAGTCGTTCCTCAATAGTCGTTTTGAGATGTTCGTTTCCTGTTTGTTCAGCGATTTTTAGAGCTATCTGATAATCCACCTGTGCCTCCTCTTTTTTACCAAGGTTTCCCTTTACAGAGCCACGCATGAAATAAGCTTCAGCGTAATTTGGCAGTAAGCGGATTGCCTCATTAAGGTCTGAAATCGCCTCCTCATGTCTACCCAAATTAGCCTTGGATACTCCACGCGTGAAATAAGCTTCAGCGTAATTTGGCAGTAAGCGGATTGCCTCATTAAGGTCTGAAATCGCCTCCTCATGTCTACCCAAAGCACCTTCCTTGATTATTCCACGAGCGAAAAATGCCCCGGCGGTTACATCGTTATCAATCCCCTCTGATATATTCGCAATAGAACGCCATTTCTCAATAGCATCATCAATTTTCCCTTCTTGCGACAATGTGACCGCCTCAATGATAGCTTTATCTATTACGGATGTCCCAGGCTCCAGCCGAAGTACTCTTAGCATGCTCTCAACTTCTGGGGATACTTCAGATGGACCGGATTGAACGAGTTTCGTGATGTCTCCCCTACTCAATTTCGATACAACTTCTTCTGCTATTTTCTTTTGATCTTTGATTTCTTTAAGATATATCGCTGCTTCACTGGCATACGCCTTGGCTTCCTTAAGGTATGCCGCTGCCTCGGATTCAATACTCCGAAACTCGCTGTAGGCAATATAAGCAGCAATACCGGTTACAACCGGAATTGCAACTGCAAAAAAGGCAAGAACTAAACCGATAACAACCAGCCATTGATTAATAGACTCCGACCGATCATCAAGATATTCACTTCGTAAATCGTTGATTTGGCGTTGATTTTCTATATCACTCACAGCATTAACACTGCTCGCTCTCTCCTCAACGTTTGCCTCGTCGTCAATAGGGTGTTTCGTTGTTTGTGTCATCTTTTTCTTTCCTTTATTTGAAATCAGTTTACATTCCGGTGGACTTGTTGATGCGAAAGACAATGCCTTCCGATATGCACAGGAAACCAACAGCCTATGCTACAAAGATGTCCATTTATTTTTAGGATTCCCCATAAATATACTACAATGCCTTGAATTTGTCAAATCTGAGCCGGAACAGGACTTACGCAATTTTGGCAGTCATGCATTCTGTGAGATGGAAATTCCTATACACACATAAACGTTTGGAAGGCACAACCTAACAGGTTATGCTACAAAAGAGCATCCTGCGTAAGTTCTACGGAATTCGGTTACACATCGGCTCTTGTAAACTTATGCAAAACGCAGTATAATAGGCGAAAACTTGTACTGAGGTGTTACGCAATTGAGCGACGTTCCGAAAACACATCCTCGATACTTTTCATTGACGCTCCGAGACACCATCGTTGCAGGTGTAGAGCAAGGGATAACCTCTATTCACGGACTCATCGCGCACGGGCGCGGGGAGGCTTTTGACTACCTCATTGGAGAAGCGACACAGCCGTTCGCGCTTGAGGCGCTCGGTGCTGCTGCTGCGATGCTCCGTTTGGCAGCACACCCCGTCATCTCCGTCAACGGGAACGTGGCAGCATTGGTACCCGACGCACTCGTTGCGTTAGGGCAGATCCTGAACGCACCGCTCGAAGTCAACATCTTTCACACGGAAAAGGGACGCGAAGAGAAAATCCGAAAGCATCTTCTAAAACATGGAGCATCGGACGTACTGATGCCTACAACCGAGGCACAACTCTCCTATATCGACTCCAATCGCAAGTTCGTGCATCCAGACGGCATCTTTAAAGCAGATGTCGTTTTCGTGCCGCTTGAGGACGGCGACCGATGTGAGGCACTCCGAAAGATGGGTAAAGCAGTTGTAACCGTCGATTTGAACCCGATGTCCCGGACGGCACAGCAGGCGAATATCACAATCGTAGATAACGTTGTGCGGGCACTACCGTTGTTATGCGAAGAGATTCAGGAATTCAACGATTCTGCCGCAAAAGACACTGTGACACAATACAGTAACAAAGCAGTATTGAAAAAAGCGTTACAGCACATCAGTAGGTGCGGGAATGGAAACCAACAGTAATAGTAAGCAGAACCTCGTCAAACCGCATATTCTGCTGATTGGATTGGTACTTGTCGCTTTCAATAGTTACTGGTGTCTGATGGGAACGGAGGTGTGGCATTCTACGCAGCTCACAATCGCTTCTCTATTTTTCAACGCCGTTTTCACCCTTCTCGTCTTTGTCCTTATCAATCTATTGTTTCAAAGATTTGTGCCGCGTCTGGCGATGTCGCAAGCGGATTTGCAAACCATCTATGTGATGGTTGTGATGCTCACGACAATCAGCGGACACACGATGATGGGCTACCTTATCCCTGTCCTTGCACACGCCTTCCAGTTTGCAACGCCAGAAAATGAGTGGATTCCGCTTTTTGGACACCACATCCCGACGTGGATCGCCGTCAAAAGTCCGCGCGTCTTGGACGGCTTCTATAACGGCGATTCTACCCTCTACACCCCTTCTCATTTAGATGCCTGGATACCACCCGTGCTGGCGTGGTCGAGTTTTGTCATCGCGCTCTGGTTGACCTTGCTGGCGTTAACCGTTTTTCTCCGAAAGCAGTGGACCGAAAACGAACGTCTGAACTATCCGATCGTTCAACTCCCTTTGGCACTGACAAGCAATCCGAAACGTTTTTTTACTTCGCCGTGGATGTGGCTCGGTTTCGCGCTTGCAGGGAGCGCGGAGCTACTGAACGGACTGAACTATCTGTTTCCTGACATACCTTCACTCCCCATCAAAGGCAAAACGATTGGACAATTCAGCTCAAAGCCATGGAGCGCGATGGGACCGATTCGCATCTCCTTTTATCCGTTTAGCATTGGTTTGATGTTCTTTACTCCCTTGGATCTCTCGTTTTCGTGTTGGTTTTTCTGGCTTTTCAGTCGTATCCAACTGATTGTAACGGACGCGTTTGGGGCGCGGAATATCTACCACCTCGAACAGCAGACAGGGGCGTGGATTGCGTTTGGCTGCATTCCGTTGTGGATGGGTCGGCGACACTACGGACGTATCCTTCGGAAGGTTTTCGGGATTGCCCAACGCCGTGGTGAAGCTGCACCTGACGACTCCGGTGAACCGATGCGTTATCGGACTGCGGCGGGTCTGTTCACCGTCGGGATGCTGTTTCTTTTCTTTTTCTGTCACCAGATGGGAATGACATTCTGGGCGATTGGACTGTTCTTTCTGTTCTACTTTCCACTGGTCATCGGTATCACGCGTATCCGTGCCGAGATTGGACCGCCGCTGCATCAACTGATTTTTGTCGATCCCGGACGGACGATGGTTTTGGCATTAGGGACGCGTCGCCTCGGTGCAGCGAATCTCACAGGACTCACGTTTCTCTATCCGTTTGTCCGCTGCTTCCGCGCGCATCCGACACCGAGTGAGTTGGAGGCTTTCAGGCTGGCAGAGCGGAGTCGTATCGGGTATCGGCAACTCCTCATCGGGATGATCTTGGCGATTGTGTTCGGTATCCTGATAACGTTTTGGGCGTATCTACATGTCCTTTACGATATGGGGGCAGGGAGCAAAGCACGCGGATGGATTGTTTATATGGGATGGGAGACGTTCAATCGCCTGCAAACGTGGCTGGTCAGCCCGCGGGAGACGAGCGTTCCCGAACTGGGTGTTATCGGCAGCAGTTTTCTGTTTACGATATTCCTGATGATGATGAAGATTCGGTTTCTCTGGTGGCCCTTGCATCCAGGGGGTTACGTGCTGGTGAGTGGCACAGGGATGAGCGGTCTATGGTTTCCGATCTTCCTCAGTTGGTTGGCAAAAGCGACGCTGCTGAAGATTGGGGGCGTGAAACTCTATCGGCAGGCGGTACCGTTCTTTTTAGGACTCATCTTGGGAGACTATACCCTTGGATGTGTCTGGAGCCTGATTGGGTTGGTGTTGGAGATGCCGACGTATATTGTGTGGCATTGATTCCGATAACGCACCTTACCGCCCATTCTTTTCTTGCCCCTTATACTGCAACCGATACAACCGATGATAGATGCCTTTCTGTTGTAACAATTCGTTGTGTGTACCGGTCTCCCGAATTTCTCCGCGGTGCATCACGATAATCCTATCCGCATTCTGAATCGTCGAGAGTCGGTGGGCGATAACAACAGAGGTTCGGTCCTCCATCAAACGTCTGAGGGCATCTTCTATCAAGATCTCGGTTTCTGTATCAACACTGGAGGTCGCTTCGTCAAGGATAAGGATACTCGGATCAGAAGCCAAAGCACGCGCAAACGCAACGAGCTGCTTCTGTCCAACGGATAATCCACCACCGTCTTCTTTAATCTCAGTCCCATAGATCTGCGGCATCTTCTGAATGAATCGATCTAAGTGTACATCTTGCGATGCACGCTTTACCTGCTCCGATGAGATTGACGGATTGCCTAAACTGATATTCCGCTCAATTGAGTCAGAAAAGAGGAAGATGTTCTGTTGCACAATGCTGATAGCTTCCCGAAGTTCCTCCACGTTCATCTCTCGGATGTCCACGCCGTCAACCAGGATTTGACCTTTGTTAATCTCATAGAACCTACAGAGCAGATTGATAATAGAGGTCTTCCCGGCACCCGTATGCCCAACAAGCGCGACCTTTTCACCCGGTTTCACTTTGAATGAGACATCTTGCAGAACGTAGTCATCATCGTTATAGGCGAACCAGACGTTCCGAAATTCAATCTCACCTTTCAGCGTCTTGGTACCATTTTTAGGGACGGCAGAAGCGATAGTCGGTTGCGTATCGAGCAATTGGAAGATGCGTTCGGAGGAAGCCATAGCGTTTTGGAAGATGGTATATTTTTCGCTGAGTTCTCGGATGGGCCAGAAGAAGCGTTCAGCATAACGGATAAATGCTAACAGTACGCCGAAGCTTAGCGCGTCTTGTACAACCTGTCCACCGCCGTACCAGATAATCACGGCTATCGCAAGAGAAGCGGTCACCTCAATCAGTGGGTGAAAAATTGAAAAATAGAAGATGCTCTTCAGATTGGCAGCGAGGTATCTCCGATTGCGCTCGTTAAAACGGAGGTGGCTCCGTCGTTCTTGTGCAAACAACTTCATCGTCGTCATACCGACGATGTTTTCTTGCAGGAAGGCATTGATTCGTGCGAGCTGCTTCCGCTGTTCCCGAAACGCACGGCGCGAATAGATTTGGTAAACGAGCGTTGCACCGAAGATAATCGGTATTACTGTGAACGTCACGAGAGCAAGTTTCCAGTCATAAAGGAGCATTGCCACCATGATCCCCAAAATCTGGAGTAGGTTCGCGAAAACGGTAATCACGCCAGAGGCAAAGAGTTCGTTGAGGACCTGAACATCCCCCATAACACGGGTCATCAACCGGCCAACCGGATTTTTATCAAAAAATTGAACGTCCAAGCGTTGTAAATGTGAAAAGAGGGTCTGCCGCAGATCGTGCATCACATGTTGCCCAATCATCTGCATCCGGTATTCCTCAAAGTAGCTAAATACGAACTCGCCAATCAACGCCACTACGAAAAAGATCGCGATCGTGCTTAATCCGTCTAAGATGCCCGGGGTAATGTGCTCGTCAATACCGCGCTGCAGTAGGTAGGGCCCAGCCAAGCGTGAAAGCGTATTCCCGACCATGAGAAATCCGATGATGAGCAGCTGGAATTTGTAGGGTTTGAGGTACGCCAAGAGCCGTCTCATCAGTACTCGGTCATAGACTTTCCCGAGGTCCTGCTCCTCATCGCTATATTCGTATAGGTCGCCTCCCATGCCAAACACAGGTGGTTCCTCCTTTAAATTTTAAAGTTCCTCAAGTTCCTCTTGCAAGAGTTGTGTTTCGTAGATACCCGCATAAATCCCATTTTGTTCAATGAGTTGTTCGTGTGTGCCTGTCTCAGTAATGCTTCCGTCATTGAGGACGATAATATGGTCGGCATTTTTGACAGTGGAGATCCGATGCGAAATGAGGATCGTCGTGCGGTTCTTCATAATTTCGTCGAGCCGACTGAGAATGGTATCTTCGGTCTGGGTATCCACATTCGCGAATGCGTCGTCAAGGATGAGGATTTTGGGTCTGATGATAATTGCGCGTGCGAGTGCGCTCCGTTGGCGTTGTCCACCTGAGATAGTTATCCCGCGTTCACCGAGGAAAGTCTCCAAACCGTCAGGAAACTCCTCAATTTGATCAAGGAGGTCGGCGGTGTGCGCTGCCTCTCTTATCTGTTCCTCATCTGGTGTTTCGAGGCCGTAGGCGATATTGTTTCGCAAATAGTCAGAAAAAAGAAAGGGTTCTTGCTCGACGAACCCGATATTGGAACGGAGGACGCTTAGGGGTATATCCTGAATGTCCACACCGTCGATAAAGATGGTTCCGCGTTCAGTTTGACGGATGCGTGGAATTAGGTTGACCAATGTAGATTTCCCAGATCCAGTTCCACCGACAATCGCGAGGGTCATACCACGCTTAATTTTAAGGTTGATGTCTCTGAGTACAGGCGTTCCGTCTGGATAATCAAAATTCAGGTTTCTAAACTCAATCTCACCTTCAATGGCTTTCAACTCCCATTTTACATCTTTAGCATCAAAGATTTCCGGCTTTTCATCAAGAATTGCTTGAATCCTGTCCATAGACGCTGCCCCGCGCTCAAAGGTGTTGACGATGAAACCGAGCGTAATCATGGGGCGAACAAGCATCATCAGGTAAGCACTAAAGGCAACAAATTCGCCGAGGGTAATTGTCCCTTCGATGACATGAAGTCCACCCATCCAAAGAAGGACGACACCGCCAATGCCGGGTAGAAATCGGAAGAGCGGAAAAAAGAAGGTCATTAGTCGGATCTGGCGATGGTTACGATCGACAAATTCTTGGTTTAATTCCTGGAAATGCCCAACTTCACTCTCCTCAAGTGTATAGGCTTTGACAACGCGGACACCTGACAAGTTCTCTTGTACCTTGGTATTCAGCGTTGAAAACGCCTCTTGGATACCCTCGTAGTGGACATGTAACCGTTTTCCCAGGGAACGAATTAAGACGGCAAGGATTGGGTATGGGAGCAAGGCAACAACAGTTAGACTTACATCAATCCGCAACATGATAACAAGTGCGAACCCGAAAAACACTATTGCATCCGCCGTATACATCACAGCACTGCTCAGCACCATTCTGATGGCGTTTAAGTCGCTGGTTGCGCGCGTCATCAGATCACCCGTGCGAACGTTATCGTAATACGCAGCGGAGAGTTTCTGGAGATGCAGAAAGAAATCGGCACGGAGGTGGAACTCCATCTGCCTTGCGACCCCTTGTATGATACGCCGTTGCGCGAAACGTAGGATACCGGCAAAGAAGGCGACACCAAAAACGAGGGCACCAAAAAAGAGTACCCGCCCGGAAGATACCGTAAAGTTGGGATCTTCAAAAGTGCGCTGCAACTCATCAAAAACCATCTCAAGGATCTTTGGGCTAATCAGGAGAAGCACATTTGTCACAATAACAAGAATGAAACTGATTACGATGGCGTATCTATACCGAATGATGTACTTCTTGAGACCGAGTAGACTACGAATGGTGGGACTCCTTTCCGGCGAGTATGTCTTGCCGTGCGATGTGTCTTTTATCTTTATATTTTGACGCAAATCTTGGATATGTGTTTAATCAAGTTTTAAGGGTTGTGGGTTGTCTAAAAATATATTGACACTATTTCGTCAGCGTTTTATGATATGCAAAACCAACTTTATCACAGGAGGAACATAAATTTGGAGGCAGATATTGGACTCATCGGATTAGCAGTGATGGGCGAAAACCTTGCCCTGAATATGGAAAGCAAAGGCTTTGAAGTGGCGGTTTTCAACCGGACTCTCTCACGCGTTGACGCTTTCATAGCAGGTGCTGCAAATGGTAAAAATATCACAGGGGCACATTCAATTCCAGGACTGATTGAGAAACTGGAAAGCCCCCGAAAAATTATCCTAATGGTGAAAGCGGGGGAACCCGTTGACGCGTTTATTGCGCAATTAGTCCCACACCTCTCAAAAGGCGACCTCATTATTGACGGTGGAAACTCAAACTTCAACGACACCGTCCGTCGGCACGCCGAGTTAGCGGAAAAAGATATTCTGTTTATTGGGACAGGCATTTCCGGTGGCGAAGAAGGCGCGCTCAAGGGACCGGCGATGATGCCGGGCGGTTCAGCGGCGGCTTACGCACTCGTAGAGCCGATCTTCACAAGGATCGCAGCGCAGGTAGACGGCACACCGTGTTGTTCTTACATCGGACCAGACGGTGCGGGGCATTATGTCAAGATGGTGCATAACGGCATCGAATACGGGGACATGCAGCTGATATGTGAAGCTTACTCGCTGATGAAAGGTGTCCTCGGCATGAACGCCAAAGAGATGCACGAGGTCTTCAGTGAGTGGAACAGCGGCGAACTAAACTCTTATCTCATTGAGATTACGGCTGATATTTTCACACAACTCGACAGCAGCGGTACGCCTTTTGTTGATGTCGTGCTGGATCAAGCCGGGCAAAAAGGGACCGGCAAATGGACGAGTATTTCGGCCCTGGATCTGGGTATATCCGCACCGACGATCGCGGAGGCGGTTTTTGCGCGTTGTATCTCGGCGATAAAAAGTGAACGCGTTGATGCGGAACAGGTTATCCAAGGACCTTCCGGGGCATACCAAGGCGATCGTGAGGAAATGCTACAGGCGATTCACGACGCACTTTACGCCGCGAAAATCTGCTCCTACGCGCAAGGCTTCGCTTTAATGCGGGAAGCAAGCGCAGAGTTGGGATGGGATTTAGACCTCGGCAAGATTAGTCTCGGTTGGCGGGGTGGGTGTATCATTCGGGCAAAATTCCTACACCGGATTGCGGAGGCGTTTGCGCGGAGTCCTGAGTTGCCGAACCTCCTACTCGACTCGTACTTCCGAGGTGTCATTGAAGCAGCACAACCCAACTGGCGAAGTGTTATTAGCACAGCCACGCAGCTCGGTGTCCCTATTCCGGCGTTCAGCTCGGCTTTAGCATATTTTGATAGCTACCGTAACGGTAGACTCTCTGCGAATTTGATTCAAGCGATGCGCGACTACTTCGGCGCACACACCTATCATAAATTAGACGCAGAAGGTAACACGATCCTCGGAAAAGATGGGGAGCCGACGGTATTCCATACCGAATGGATGCTGGAAGGTCGCCCAGAAGTTATTGTTGAATAGGTATTAGTTGTTGGTTATTAGTTGTTAGTTAAGAGGTTTCTCTGTAAAAAATCGCCACCACTTGGAGGCCTCCAGAGAGACATGATTAGTGAAAGACGCTTTTAACCGATAGCCACTGATAACTGACAACCGATGACTGACAGCCACGTTCAAGGAGGGTTTATGGATTACGGAGCACAACAGGCATTATACGATTTTCAACCACAACACGAGTTCTTTGTCGGAATTGATTCCGACGGCTGTGTGTTCAATAGTATGGAGGTTAAACACAACGACTGCTTCAGTGTGAACCTCGTCAAACATTTCGGCTTGGCATCAATTTCACGGCAGGTGCATCAGGCATGGGATTTCGTGAATCTCTACTCAACAACGCGCGGCACGAACCGATTTAAAGCGATACTGCTGGTGTGTGATTTCCTACGCGAGATGCCACTGGTGCAAAATATGGGTGTTACGGTGCCGGAACTCCCTTACTTAAGAGAATGGTCTGATACTGATACCTAAC
>VXZL01000625.1 GCA_009845505.1 Candidatus Poribacteria bacterium
AGTAGGTGTCATCGTTGTTGCCGTCGCAGGTTATGCAGCATACCATCAGAACCAAGAGAACCGCCGCGCCGAAGCAACCGTTGCTCTCCGTCAGGCTACCGAAGTCTATCAAACAGCAGAAGAGAGCCTTTTCGATACCGAGAAATTGGCTGAAAGTGAAGAATCACTTAAGACGGCACAGACGCAACTTCAAGAGATTTATGAGGCATATCCGAATTCAACTTTTAGTGACAAAGCGCGCTACCAATCCGCAAAGACGCTCTATTATCAACAAAACTACCCAGAAGCCCGGGCGCAATTCCAACAAATCATTGACCAGCACCAACCCGAAAATCAAATCTATAGTCTATATGCCCAAAAAGCGATAGGCAACACCTACGAACAAGAAGGTAATTACGAAGCCGCCATCGCTGCGTATCAAGCGAAGGCGTTCCCGCCGACACCGCAACTCTCACCGGAAATTCGGCAGTTCGTCCTCGCCAGTGCCAAATTTAACCAAGCCCTCGCTTATGAGAGGTCTGGTGATCCAGACGCTGCAGGTGCGGCATATAAAGAAATTATAGATGAATTCCGAACCACACTTGAGGCAGGAATTACCCAGAAAAGCCGTGAGCTCATCGAGGAAGCGAAAGTTGTTATCGCAGCGATTGGCGAACCGTTAGATATATCGGGGGCACAAACCCTCGAAAACGAAAAACGGTACTATGATGCTTACGTTGCGTATACGGACGCAATTCGGACCTATAAAGTGAACAAAGATATCACAGGTGGACTCACCTCTGAACTCCGAAAGCAGATTGGCAGCTTTGAAAAAGAGGCAATGGAAGTAATAAGTAACGTTCAAAACGCCCGTCGCGCCGATGAAGAAGGCAGAGAAAGTTCGGCATTGTATAGTTACGATCTCGTTGTTGAATTTGAAAAACTCGGATTAAGCCGTCGGCTCTATGAAAACGCACTTCTTCATCACAAACGGCTTGGATCTGCCCAATAATTTTTATTTTCTAAGGAGCAGTAATGACACATAAATATAGCCTCATACCTTTTTTTGCCGCTAAGACCATTAAGTTCACACTTTTGAGCCTGTGCTGCTTATGCCTCATCACTCTCACTTCGCCACTCAATGCCGAACCTACTGGACAATTGGCTTATGCAGTCAACGGGTTCGACGAGAACTTAGGACGCTTCGATTGGAATCTCTACGCTACTGCTCTCAGAGGCACTAAAGATTTCACAGCCATCCCTTTGAACCACAAAGGCATGTACCCGTCTTGGGGACCCAACGGTGATTTACTCTATTTCATCCAGCGCGATAAAGGACACTCTGATGTCTACTCCATTAATCCTGACAATCCAAAGAATAAGAAACTCGTTACCCCCATTTCTGGCACATACCGCTTTCTTTCTGCATCTCCCAACGGCAGACAACTCGCTTTCAATGGTTATACCGTAGACCAGCTGCCTCAAGAAAACCAGATTTGGGTTCTCGACATCGAAAGTGGGGAAATGGAAGTGATGACACAGGTGCCACACCTCGGATGGCCCTATTCATTCTGGGGAATCTCTTGGTCCCCTAACGGAAAGCGGCTCGCTTTTTCACTCTCCAGACCGGGGTGGTTGGAGCATCTCTACCTTTTAGATGTCGAAACCAAAGAGATAGAAGTTTTGACTGAACTCAATAAAGATTTTTATCCCGTCTGGGCACCTGGCGGCGATCGCATCCTTTTCCTCAGATGGAATAGAGAGTTCGATACCTTTTGCACAATTGACATTGAAACCAAAGAGATTGTACCGTTGTTTGATGTCGATAAAGCCACAGGCTATTGGGGCGACTGGTCGCCTGAAGGGGACTACATAGCCTATTCTCGGTGGGGATCGGTTTATCTTTATGACTTCGCTACCGATGAAACACAAGAAATTGTCGAGGTTGATGGCAGTATCTTCGTTATTTCGTGGTTACGGGATATAAGAATATTACCTGTCGAAGCGCAGCAAAAATTGGTCACTACGTGGAGTGCCATTAAACGCGAAACAACTCAGTAATAATATTTTTGTAGCATAAACTGTTAGTTTGTGCGGTTTTCTTCTATTTCAGACGACTCTGTAGCATAAACTGTTAGTTTGTGTGGCTTTCTTCTTGAATCTGGATGCAACAGTAGTTCCATTTCCAATTAAGTGCCAACCAAAGAGGATACACCGGTGTTACCCAGTGTTGAAAAGGCTTTAGAATACGATAAAATCCGAGAACTCCTGAAGAAATACACCGCTTCTCGACTTGGGATAGCGCGTGTTGACGCGCTCAAGCCGTCCTACGACGTTGACAAAATTCGGTATCTACAGACGTTGTGCAGTGAAGTTAAATTCTTTCATGAACTCTACGGTGGGATCCCTTTGGGAGGCTTAACGGATGTTCGGGCATCCCTGAACCACGCTGCGAAAGTCGGGGCAATTTTAGATACTGAAGAACTTCTGAATGTCCGAAAGGTCGCCCAGATTCCTACAGACATCCATAAGGCGTTTAAAAAACGCGACCGAGACGAATTTCCCAATTTATTTTCTATCGTCGATGCGCTGCCAGAGTTTTCGGAGTTAGTTGAGGCGATTACCTATTGCATTAACCCTGACGGTATCATACTCGATCGCGCAAGTCCTGAATTGCGTGCGGTTCGCCGTAAGCTATCGCGCCTCCGTGAAAATGTCCATCAAAAACTCGAAACCACGCTCCGCTCACCTGAGCATCAAAAAGCGATTCAAGAACCCGTCATCACCTCTCGAAATAACCGATACGTTATTCCAATAAAACAAGAGGCACGGGCATCTTTCAGGGGGGTCGTCCAAGGGCAATCCACAAGCGGCGCAACCTTTTTTATCGAACCGCTGGATATTGTCCAGATGAATAACGAACTCCACGAAGCCGCTGAAGCAGAACATCGCGAAATTCGGCGTATCCTCCTTGACCTCACAGATCGTGTGCGCGACAACCTACACGAATTGGAATTATCTCTCGATCTCTTAGCAGAACTCGACTTTTTAAACGCAAAGGCGCGGTTCAGCCTTGCATTGAATGCCGTTGAGCCGAAAATCAATACGCGAGGTTACATCAAATTAATTGAGGCACGGCACCCACTACTCGAATTTCATCTCCAGAGTGTTAAAGCGTCTGATTCTGATGAGAATGAAGACCTTCCAGACCGCGTCGTGCCGACGAATGTCCATATTGGGGACACCTTTAACACATTGATTATTACCGGTCCGAATACGGGTGGTAAAACCGTTGTCCTCAAAACTGTCGGTTTATTGACGCTTATGGCGCAATCCGGTTTACATATCCCCGCAGCACACGGGAGCAAAATCGCCATCTTTGACATGGTTTTCGCTGACATCGGCGACGATCAAGGGATAGAACAGAGTCTTAGCACTTTCTCCTCACATATCACGAAAATCGCTGAGATGCTGAAAAAGATTGATCACGCCGAACACTCGCTTGTGTTGTTAGATGAAATCGGGGCTGGCACAGACCCAAGTGAAGGGACTGCCCTCGGCATGGCACTTCTCGATTGGCTCGGAAACAGACGGGTTAATACCATTGTGACGACGCACTACGGTGCACTCAAGGCTTACGCACACACGCAAGCGCGCATAGAAAACGCCTCAATGGAGTTTGATTGGAAGACCCTCCGTCCTTCATATCGACTGCAGGTTGGTGTGCCGGGGAGTAGCAACGCTATAAAAATCGCAGAACGCCTCGGAATTCCATCTGAAATCCTTGATGAAGCGGAGGTGCATTTAGGGAGTAATACCGTTGCGGTTGAGGATTTACTCGTTCGTTTACAGGAAACGCAGAATGAGATGGACGGAGAGCGAAGCCGCTTGCAGCGTGACCTTCGCGATGCTGAATCGGCGCGTCAAAAACACAACGAACTCCTTCAGCACCTCAAATCAAAACGCCATACATTGAAACAGGAAGCCGAAGATGAAGCGCGCAGTATCATTGCTGGGGCGCGACGAACTGTTGAGAACCTTGTTACTAATATTCGTAAAGAACAAGCCTCTAAAGTGAGTATCCAAAACGCTTTCTCAAAAATAGAAACCACCAAAAAATCGCTACAACCCAAACAGCCCAAGAAACAACAACCCAAACAATCGAAAATTAAAGTCTCTGTCGGCGATAAGGTCAGGGTCAAAAAACTCGGCAAGTTCGGTGAGGTTACGGCTATAAAACCCCGCGGGAAAATGCCTTTACAGATTTTGGTGGGGAATATGCAAATGCAAGCCGCATACCACGATATCGACTCCGTGCGACCCAAGCAAGAGGTGTCCCGATTGTCAACTTCTGTGCTTGACATCCAATACAGTAAAGCCAACTCAATCAGCGATGAGTTGAATATTCACGGAATGCTTGTAAAGGAAGCTTTGGATATTACCGATAAGTATCTTGATGATGCGTATCTTGCCGGTCTCCCGACAGTGCGAATCCTGCACGGCAAGGGGACAGGCGCATTGCGGAACGCTGTGCATGCGGAATTGCGTGGGAATCCACATGTCGCGAAATACCAATTCGCACCCTACGATCAAGGCGGTGAAGGTGTAACCGTTGTCACGTTTAAGGAGTGACGTAAACACACCTAACTTGGTAGGCGATGTTTCTAATTTCGCCTAACTTATAACTTATAACCATATTAGGACAGATTCATTGTGAACGCTGCTCGATCAAGAAACCATATACCCAGCGAAACGATTGATGAAATTCGGAGGCGTACGAACATCGTTGAAGTCGTCTCCGAGTGCGGCGTTGCCCTGCGTCCTGCGGGTCGTGATTTCAAGGGACTGTGTCCATTCCATGACGAGAAAACACCCTCTTTCACCGTCTCAGCGGAAAAACAGATGTTCTATTGTTTCGGTTGTCAAACCGGCGGCAATGTTATCTCTTTTATCCAAAAGCATGAGGGTAAGTCCTTTAGAGAGACAGCAGAATGGTTGGCAGATCGCTTGAATATTACGCTCCCAACGCAAGATGTCCGTGAAATTGCGATTCGAAAACGGCTCACATCTTTGGAGGATCTCAACCGTTTTGCGGTGGAATATTACCACCGACAACTGTTTACTGACAGGATCGGTACATCAGCCATGCGGTATCTGAAACATCGTGGGGTCCAACCGAAGACCCTTCGGCTGTTTCAATTGGGGTACGCACAGCCGGGACGGCGGAATCTCGTGAAGGCTGCCACGGACGAAGGATTTACAACCCAACAGTTGATTGATGCCGGATTAATCAAGGACGAGGATCGGGGTCCGCAAGACCGGTTTTGGAATCGGATCTTGTTCCCGATTTGTAATGAACGCGGTGCGCCTGTCGCCTTTGGGGGGCGTGCGCTTTCTGAAGAACATCAACCCAAATATCTGAATTCGCCTGCGACTGTTCTATATGATAAGAGCAATCTCCTTTACAACCTCGATAAAGCCCGTCAATCCATTTACAAGCAGCAGCGAGCCCTCCTCGTCGAAGGTTATATGGATGTTTTAATGCTTTATCAGTCCGGGATTGAGAATGTGGTAGCGTCCTCTGGAACCTCTCTGAGTGAAAATCACGCCGGTTTATTGAAGCGGTTTGCCCCCGAAGTCGTTATCGTCTATGACGGAGATGCCTCGGGTTTCCGAGCAGCGCAGCGTGGGTTGCACCGTGTGCTCGCAGAGGGATTGCGCGTCCGCGTAGCACTTCTTCCAGCTGGAGAGGATCCCGATTCATTTACACGACAACACGGTGCGTCTGCCTTCACGGAACTTACTGATAGAGCCATAAACCTCATCGAATTTCAGATTCAAGCAGCTATTCAACGACAGGACATCCACCGAGTTGACGTGAAAGCACAGATTGCTAAGGAAATTACGGAGACGCTCCTAAGTCTCAAAAATCGGATGGAGCGCAGTGAATACGTCAAATACGCCGCGCGTGAACTACATATTGATGAACGCGTGCTTTGGCAGGAATTGCGAGACGCAGGACTTCAAGCAGAACAGACACCTCAACGCGTGAGGCAAGCGAAGAACGCACCGCAAAAATTATCCACACGCGCCCAAATCGAAAGTCAATTCATTGAAGCATTAATTCAAAGTCCAGCGTTAATTCCAAGTGTTAAATCGGAATTTCATTACCAGAATTTCACAGAACCGCGTTTCTCTAAAATAGCGCAATTGCTCTGGGAGGCGTGTAAGGACAATGAAAACGTTGACATCCAAACACTCATCAATGCGTGCCCTGATGAGGAAGTGAGAGGATTCGTCTCGAATGCGCTGCTCCGTAGAACGCCGCCTCCGAATTTATTGCGAGCGCGGGTTGACGGCTGCCTCAATAAACTCAAGAATTTCCTCTTACAAGATCTCGAACAGCGTATCCGCTCCCATGCACTCGCTGAGGGCACAGATGAGGTGGAAACCCTCAAGGAATTAGTGAAACTTTCAAACCAGAGACGCGCCTTAACCGGACAACCTTAGAAAAGGAGCAAGTTAATCATGGATTTTAAAGACTATTCTACCGTTGATTATCTGGATTCTGAGAGCGGTGATGATCTCGAATATGACGATGAGATGGCAGACTTATCCGCTCTCGCCGGTAATTACACAGATGATTCGGTGAAAGTCTATATGCGTGAGATGGGAAGATTTCAGTTGCTTGATCGGACCCAAGAAGTTGAACTCGCCAAACGGATTGAAGCCGGCCATCGTGCTGCGCTTGAAGCGACTTTCGGAACCGCACTGGCAATTACAGAAATTCGGAAGATGCTCTATAAAGTCGTCACTGCCAAAAAACGGGCATCCGATATTATTGATATGCCCGTTAAGAGCACATCAACCCAGGACAAGGAACGGAAACTTCGGGAACAGGTGAAGAAGGCGTTAGACGTGCTGGAGAAGCTGGAGATAGAACGTTTCAATGCTGCCGAAAACGGAAACGCATCCGCACAGAAATCGAAAACGCGTAACAAATTGATGAAAACGCTCGACAAACTGAAAATTGACCGCGAAGAGATTAGCAAAATCTCTGACCGCGTCAAACAGTCGGAATATCAGATTAGTGTATGGGAGAGCCAAGTACAGTACCTCCAACAATCTCACGATATTCCTCACGAATGGTTCAATGGTGATAGTGACCCGAAACGGAAGTTTGAAACGGCTGCGATGGCGGAAGCCTACATCGAAATTGTCCGCTGTAAACGCAGTATCCGACAGCAGATGAATGAAATTGGTGTCTCGCGCGAGCACCTCAAATCTCTCACCCAGCAAATTGATGAAGGCGAGTCTGAGGCGCAAGCTGCAAAGATGGCGATTGTTGAAGCCAATCTCCGTCTCGTCGTCAGTATCGCAAAGAAACACAGGCACCGTTCATCAGGACTCGAATTTCTCGACTTAATCCAAGAAGGAAACATCGGGTTAATGCGAGCGGTCGATAAATTCGATTACCAGCGCGGCTACAAATTTAGCACATACGCGACATGGTGGATTCGACAGGGTATCACCCGCGCGATTGCTGATCAGGGACGCACGATTCGGATCCCTGTTCACATGCACGAACGCATTAACAAGATACGACGCGTCCAACGCTCCCTACTCCAAGAATTGGGGAGTGAACCGACTGCCGAACAGATCGCACAAGATTTGAAAATTTCGACCAGCAAGGTCACCGAGGCTTTGTCAGTCGCACCAGAAACCTCGTCCTTAGACACACCCATCGGCGAAGAAGACGATAATCCTCTCGGCTCTTTCATCGTAGACACTGACGCACCATCCCCTGTGCAGGAAGCTGAATTGAACATTCTCAAGGAACAGATCCAAGATGTCCTTGACGACTTAAGCGATCGCGAGAGACGCGTGATTTCGCTCCGTTTCGGGATTGATGACGGTTATCCAAGAACGCTTGAAGAGGTTGGGAGTATCTTCAAAGTGACCCGGGAACGGATCCGACAGATTGAGGCAAAGGCACTCCGTAAATTACGGCATCCACGTCGAAGCCGAAAACTCCGTGATTTTGTTAACTAACATGGATATGTAGCGTAAACTTTTAGTTTGCGCACGTGTAGCCTTCATGTAGCAGCAGACAACCCAGAACCTACAATCCATAACCCTTAAAAAATTTGCTTTTAACACCGAAATATCGTATAATTCGTATATCAAATTAAAGCAATTAAAGCGGGCCCATAGCTCAGTGGTCAGAGCCGTCGGCTCATAACCGACTGGTCCTAGGTTCGAGTCCTAGTGGGCCCATATCGCTACGTGGGGCGTTAGCTCAGGGGTACGAGCGCTACCTTCACACGGTAGAAGTCACTGGTTCAAATCCAGTACGCCCCATCGTTGTTAAATCAAGGAGCGGTACATGGAAAGCAGGGATGTCCCGCATTTCGTCCAGGCTGGCATCAAGGCTATTGACTGTGACATTCATAACGAAGTCCCAAATTTACAGGCACTTTTCCCGTATATGTCTGATTTTTGGTGCGACTATTGCAGCACCTCCGGCTTTAGGGGACCCGATGCAAACGATTACCCGCGCGCCGCACCGTTAACGACGCATCCAGACGCACCTTCGCCCTGGGATGTGGATCTTGAACATGTGCGCGAACACCTGCTTGATGGGTGGAACCTCGAATACGGCATCCTCAATTGTGCCTATCGCGTTCAGAGCGTTCATAACCCTGACCTCGCCGCTGCTATCGCACAAGCAGTAAACGATTGGCAGATAGAACATTGGCTCGATCCAGAACCCCGACTCCGTGCCTCTCTGGTAATTCCAAGCCAAATCCCCGACCTCGCTGCGAAAGAAATTGAGCGGGTCGGCGATCATCCCGGATTTGTCCAAGTTGTACTCCCTGTTCGTTCACGTGCCCCGTACGGCAATCGCAATTACTATCCGATTTACGAAGCAGCAGTTCGACACAATCTCGCTATTGCTATCCATTACGGCGGTGCTCCTGGGACGCAACCCTCCGCGACGGGGTGGCCATCGACCTATTTGGAAGAATATAGCGGGATGACACAGGTCTTTCAAGCACAGGTGATTAGTCTCGTTGCAGAAGGGACTTTCGACCAGTTTCCCGAATTACGCGTCGTTCTGATTGAAAGCGGGTTTACATGGCTCCCCGCTGTGATGTGGCGGATTGATAAAGAATGGCGGGGGCTCCGAAACAACACACCGTGGCTGAAACGTCCGCCTTCTGAGTATATGCGGAAGCATATTCGGTTTACCTTACAACCTATTGATACGCCACCGATACCCGAGCAGCTCCTCCAAATTATCGGGCAATTGGAGTCTGATGAGATGCTTATGTTTTCAACCGATTATCCGCATTGGCAGTTCAATACACCGAGCGATGCACTACCAGCAGAATTGCCAGGGTCGCTTACCCGCAAAATTTTATATGAAAATGCTCGTGCCTTCTATCAACTGACAACCAATAACCCATAGGAGATAAACGCAATGGAAAACACAACGACCAAACGTTCCAAGTTGCCAGTGATTGATTGCGACATCCACAACTCGATTCCGCCGGGAGGTCTATCCCCTTATCTATCCGAACGATGGCAGGAGTACTATAAGACCTTTGGGCTCCGGGGCCGCATCGGTGGCTATTATCCGCGAGCGCTTCTGAATGCCGCCCGGCGTGACGCATGGCCCCCTTCAGGACTCTCTCCGGGTGCAGATTTGGAATTTATGCAGGAGCAGCTTCTTGACGCATTCGACATCGAGTACGGCGTGCTGAACCCACTCATGCCTGTTGGGGAGCAGTTGAATATTGAATTCGGTGCCGCACTCGCCAGTGCCGTCAACGATTGGCAGGTCGCCGATTGGGTCGAACCTGACCCGCGCCTACGCGCCTCTATTGTTCCCGCCTATGAGAATCCTGATCTTGCTGCTGAGGAAATTCACCGATGTGGTCCCAACCCGGCGTTTGTTCAGATCTTGCTCCTTGCACGGACGAGAGACCCGCTTGGAAACCGAAAATATTGGAAAATGTACGAAGCCGCCTGTGAGTATGATTTACCCATCGGTATCCACTTCGGCGGCAATCAGGGTCAGATTACAGGTGCCGGATGGCCCTCCTATTACATTGAAGACCACGGCGGTATGCCACAAGCCTTCCACACGCAGGTCATCAGTTACGTCATTGAAGGCGTATTTGAGCGTTTCCCGAACCTCAAGATTGTCCTCATTGAAGGCGGATTCGCATGGCTTCCACCGCTTATCTGGCGACTGGATGCAACGTGGGAGAAACTACGGGCGGAAGTACCGGATCTGAAACGGAAACCCTCAGAATACATCCGAGATCATTTCTGGCTGAGTACACAACCGATGGAAGAACCACCCAAACGCGAGTATTTCGAGCAGATGCTTGAGCAGATGGATATGAACGACAAACTGATGTTCGCCACAGATTACCCGCATTGGGACTTTGACGCGCCTGACCGTGCGTTGCCGAGTTTCCTGAAACCCGAACTCCGTCGAAAGATTTTAGCCGACAACGCCCGCGAACTTTACGACTTTGATAAACTGTAGTAGCGATTCGCTCTTAAAATAGGTAGGTGCGGTTTCTAACCGCACCGATTCCCTATAAAATCGCGCCTTATTCAACCAACAACTATTAACTATTAACCATTAACCAACACCCAAATGCCCAAATACGTAGTAGCAACAGCAGACGAAATTCCAGTCGGTGAACGCAAAATCATTGAAATCGGTGGACGCTCCATTGGTGTCTTTAACATTGATGGCGAATACTACGCTATCCGTAATAGCTGCCCCCACCAAGGCGGACCTTTATGTAGCGGTCTTGTCACCGGCTTCTTAGAATCCTCGGGTCCAGGCAACTATAACTACACCCGTAAAGGCGAGATTCTCCGCTGCCCATGGCACAGTTGGGAATTCGACATCAAAACAGGGCAATCTTGGTGGAGTCCAGCGCAGCGGCGCGTCAGAAAATACGAAGTCCACGTCGAGAGCGGTGAAGACATCGAGGCATCCAGTTCTGATGCTGAACCTCAAAAAGGTCCCTACGTCGCCGATACCTTCCCCGTCACCGTTGAGCAGAAGTACGTCGTCATCGAAATCGACTAATCCACCTCTTGCCCATCAATCAATTTCTCCTGATCCCCTGGCGAATAGAAATACGACCCCGGTTTCCATTCGCCAATATCCCCAATCAATCTACGTTGTCGCGGCGTGCAGCGTTCCAAAAGTTCCGGCGATGCCTTCTCATAATCAAAGGGTCGGAAGCACTGATGGCTATAGCAATAGATGAGCGTCTTCCGAGGCTGTTCCGACCGGTTGCTGGCAACCCCGTGCCATAAGGCGTGCGGAAAAACAGCAGCATCCCCCGCCTTTACACGCAGCTGCACGGCTTCCGGGATATAGGGACCGTCCTTGACCCCTGTTTCTGGAAACGTACGATTATGGCTTCCCGGCACGACGGTGAAGTTTCCGCTATCGGGTTTCTCAAGGTCCGTCAAGAAGTAATGGAGTTTGACCTGAAGCGGCGAACTTGATCTGCTGACCCGAATCGTCCGCATCGCCTGCCCACCATCCGTGTGTAGATACCCCGGATCTTTCGGGTTCGGAGGACGCACAATCACCTCAGACATACTCAACTGGATAAAGTCGCCCATCAGTTCACGCACAATCGGGAACGTCCCCGGATGATCCATTAAGTCAACGAAGATGTCATGATCCTCCATTGCATTCCGCTTATCGAAAACAGAGTCTGCTGTGACATTCTCACCTTTCCGAAACTCGCTGTCCATTGCATCCACTATTGTCAGGAGTGCCTGCACTTCATCCGGAGAGAGCACCCCCTTCAAGACGATATAACCTTCAGCCCTCCACTGCTTCCGCTGTTCTTTCGTGAGTATTCCCATCTATCTCCAACCTCCGTAGTTGTCCGGGGCACTTTTCTTTTAGGGAAAATGTTCCTGCCAAACGCCGCCTGCTAATTGCTAATAAAATAGATGAGAAATCAATTCGTGTCAAGCAAAATATCTACTCCGCTTTTCTGGTGAGGTGCTCTTTAAAACTGATAGGTGCGTTTTCGTGTCCGAGGCTAAAAAAAGATTGACGTCCCCTCCTTAAAAAGGTATAATCTTACCAAGACCCTAACTCTGTCTTTTCACGCACCACACGGCAAGGAGAAACACCGATGGATACCTACAAAAATGGGATCAACATACCTTACGCACCGACAGATGCGGCAGACCTCTACCCTGAAACGGACGGTAAACCGATAGCAGCAAGCGACTTCCACCTTGAAATCCTTATTTGGCTCTTGCAAACGCTGAAGGCACATTTTGCTCATAGGCCTGAGGTCTATGTCTCCGGCGATATTCTCACATATTACACCCAGGGCAACCCGCGCG
>VXZL01000602.1:0-5815 GCA_009845505.1 Candidatus Poribacteria bacterium
AAGACGTGCCGCTTGGCACTGTGGAGTACGAGGAGTTACAACTTGCGGTGCAACAAGCCGAAGCGATCCTCGAATCTGCGGAAACCGCCTACTCTCAGGCGAAGCAGCTTGCCGAAGTCCGCGTGCATACACAAATTGCGCAAGCCAAGGCACAGTTTGAGGCTGCAGAAATCGCCCTCCAACAGGTAATAGATCTCTCTGAAATCCGAACCGTCACACAAATAGAGCAAGCAGAGGCTGCATTAGAATCGCTTGTAGCGAACTTGCAGAAGATTAAAAGTGGTGCCCGCGCAGAAGACCGCAGACAAGCAGTAGCAGGTCTGAATCAAGCCGATGCGAACCTCGCCAACGCTCAAAGCAACCACGAACGAATGACTCAGCTCTTTGAAAATGGGGCGATTAGTCAGCAATCCCTTGAAAGTGCGAAGACGCAGTTGGACATTGCTATGGCACAACATAAGATTGCCACAGAGCAGCTCCAACTCATTGATAATGGTGCTCGTATTGAGGACATCCAAGCGATGGAGGCACAAGTCCAACAAGCCGAAGCTTCTTTACGCTTGGCACAGACACAAGCCAAAACAAAAACGTGGGAAAAAGACATTGAACTTGCCCGCTCGCAACTCGAAACGGCACAGGCAGGACTAATCGCCGCCAACGCCTTAGAGGATGCAAAAAGTTGGGAAGCAGAAATTACATCGGCAAAAACAGCACGCACACAAACACAAGTTGCTCTCAAACTCGCTGAGAAACGCCTGAAAGATGCGACGATTTACGCGCCGATTTCCGGGGTTATCGCCAAACGCCACTTGGATTTAGGAGGAATGGCACTCCCTGCAGCCCCGCTTTTTGAGATCGTCAATATTGATACAGTGATAGCCAATGTTGATGTCATTGAAACCCAACTCAGCGCATTGACACTCAATCAGCAGGCAACCATAGAAATCGACGGCATAGACACACCGATGTCAGGCAGCATTACTTTCATTAGTCCGACACTACAAGCTGCGCGACGAACGGCAAGTGTTGAGGTGCGCATCGATAATCCTGAAGGCAGACTCAAACCCGGTATGTTTGCGAAAGTCAAGGTGCCAATCAAAGTGCACACGGATGCGCTGCTGATCCCGCGTGTTTCCCTGATTGAGAATGCGAATACCAAAACCCAGAACATCTTCGTCATTGAAGAGAATGTCAGTCGCCGTCGTGCGGTGGAGATAGGACTTTTGCAAGGCGGTGTGGTTGAAGTTCTGAGTGGTCTCATGGAAGGCGAAGCCGTCGTTACAGCGGGTCAGCATTCTCTGAAAGATGGTGAAGAGGTTAGGGTCGTCAATCCTTAGATGTCCGTTTTTTTAAGAGTAGCCTGGCGCGGACTCTGGAAACTGAATGACGCTGCGTGGAAAAAGACTTGATAAATTAACCCAATTGGCATAACATGATATAGTAATTGCTTCTGCTTCCAAGGATATTTGGAACCTGTTTAAAGCGATAGCAAGAAAATTGGAATCAAATTCATTCGACCGGATTTTTTGTTCCGCACTTGAGAAAGGCGTCGCCAGTAATACGATCACAAAGACATCCTAACTGGAGAGAGAGATGAAAGTTGCACAACTCCATGGCCCCAAAGTGAAACCCTTTCAGGTCTCTGAGTTGGAATATCTCTTACAGGACGACTCTCCTGATCTTTTCTTTTCCTTCGGTTTACAAAAAAGCGGACAGTTGATTGTGACCTGCGCACCAGCAAGGCTCGACATTATGGGGGGTATCGCTGATTACTGCGGTGCTAATGTCTTTGAGATGACCCTTAACCGAACCGCAATTGCTGCATGCCAAGCCAGGGAAGATAGAAACCTCTGCGCCGTTACACTCAGCACGGAGAGTCAATTGACCCCTAACTTTCATGTCTCACTCGATAACTTCTACAGTAATAGGACTCTTAAGACATACCCAGAAGTTCGAGAACTTTTTAACAAAATACCCAGGACTGCTTGGGCAGGATACATACTCGGCGCATTTCATGTGCTCCTTAAGGAAGGAAAGATCCATCAGTTCCCACATGGTGCCACAATTGTGATTAACAGCAGTATTCCAATGGGCGGTGGGGTTGCCTCCTCTGCAGCCATTGAGGTGGCGACCTTGATGGCACTGAATCAACTCTACAATTTAGAGTTGGGCATGATGGAAATAGCAAGGCTTGCACAAACTGTTGAAAATCAGATCGTTGGTGCCCCGTGTGGTATTATGGACCAGGTAGCTTCTGTTGCAGGTAGGTCAACAAAAATTCTCTCAATTCTTTGTCAACCGGACACGTTGCAAGATGGGCTTGCAAGCGATGCCCTAAATCTGGAATTCGTCTCATGCCCATCAAGTGTGAGTTTTATTGGTATCTACACGAAAGTCCGCAGAAGCACAACGAGTACCGCCTACGTAGACACGCGCATCGGGACTTTTATGGGCTTGGCTATCCTCAAAGCAGCTTTCGCATCGGACACCGATACATCAGACACGCCCAGTTCTGGCGACAGTGATGCGGTTGAAAAAATATCAGAGAGATTAGCAGATAACTACCTCTGCAACCTCTCTGTGGAGGAGTTCCATGAGCAGTGCGAACACCTACTACCGGAAGAGATGCACGGTGAAGAATTTCTCGAAAAGTACGGTGAAACCGTGGATACCGCCACGCAAGTTGTACCCGAAAAGTTGTATGTTGTAAAAGACCGAGTGGAACATGCCATCTATGAAAACGCACGTGTTGAGCAATTCATAGCGGCTCTAAAAAATGTGGATAACGATCCAACGCACACGCCAGACTACCTCGGAGAAGCGGGGAACCTCATGTACGAATCCAACGCCAGCTACCGCGACTTGGCTGGACTCGGTTCACCCGAAGTCGATGGACTTGTGAATATCGCTCGGAAAATCGGGAAACAAGGCGGCATCTACGGTGCTAAAATTACCGGTGGCGGTGGGGGTGGCACTGTTGCTTTGCTCTGCCACGGGAACGTGGAAAGTTCACTAACGCAAATTCTCGCGGCTTATAAACTCGCTTGGGGAATTGACGCGGAACTTATCAGAGGTGACGCAGCAGGTGCGTTTGAATTTGGACACATCTTGTGGGAATTGAAAGAACTTGAACCGCTCACACATTTTTAACGATTACTCTTGGACGATGCCGCCGTTGTCGGCATCCGAGGAATGCCAAACGGGGAAGCCCACACGGGCTTCATACCGTTGATTTGCATTCATACCGTTGATTTTCTAAAATTGGTAAAAAACCTGTTATGGGTTATGAATGGCTTTTTAACGATTGAAATACTGCGAGGACAACGGACGCAGCAGCCCAGAAGCAATAATAAAAAATATGGAAAAATTAGACCAACAAGACCAGCGTCGTGGGTCTGGTGTTACATGGCGTGCTATACTTATTGCCATCTTTTTAATCCCACCCAACGTCTTTTGGGTTATTGAAGTTGAATGTGTCTGGCACTCCGGACACCCAACGACCATATCCCTATTTTGGAATGTCGTCCTTAACATCTTCTTCCTGATTTTGATAAATCTTTTCCTAAAGCGTGTCGCCCCGCGCTCTGCACTAACGCAGGGGGAGATGATTACGATCTATGCCATGCTCTCTATCGCATCCGGCTTGGCAGGTCACGATACATTAGCCCTCACAATCCCTGCACTTCCGCACGCCTTCTGGTTCGCAACAATCGAGAACGATTGGGCGGATATGTTCCACAGTTACATTCCACAACATCTCGTTGTCGCAGACAGGGAAATTATCCGCGGGTTTTACGAAGGGAACACACCCTTTTATAACGCCAAAATCGGCGGCGCATGGATCATGCCGACTTTGTGGTGGACCTCGCTTATTATTGCCCTTGGAACCATCATGATCTGCATAAATGTGCTAATTCGGAAACAGTGGACAGAACACGAAAAATTGGCGTACCCGATCATCCAACTCCCGATGGCAATTACAGAAAGAGGCGGTGCCGCGCAACTCTTTCGTAGTCGCATTCTATGGTATGGGTTTATCATTGCGGCAGTCATTAATATCTGGCACGGTTTGGCACACTTCTTTCCAATACTTCCAGATTTCAGCGTTCGCCATAATGCGCGTAACTGGGGCAGAGTTTTTACCGAAAAACCGTGGAACGCCGTCGGTAATATCCCTGTCCCGCTTTACCCGTTTGTGATCGGCTTGGGGTTCCTTTTACCGCTCGACCTCTCCTTCTCTATGTGGTTTTTTTATTTATTTGAGAAAGCGCAGCGAGTTGTCGGCAGTGCTCTCGCAATCCCAGCCCCTTTCCCGTATGGTAGTGAACAATCCATTGGAGGATGGATGGCAATTTTTGTCATCGCTCTCCTTGTAACGCGTAGGCACCTCGTAAATGTCGTGCGTACAATCTTGGGTATGCCCGGCGGGATTGACGACTCACAAGAGCCTATCCGTTACCGTACCTCACTCCTGCTAATCGTTATTGCAAGCCTTTATATTATCTGGTTCTGCCTGAAGGCAGGCATGACACTTCCAATTATTCTGCCGTTCTTCGCCTTCTTCTTCGCTATTTCGCTTGCCATTACGCGTGTTCGCGCGGAACTTGGCCCCCCCGCACATGAGATGGCGGGGATGTGTAACGCCCAACAGTTCCTAATTAATATTCTGGGAACGCGCCGCATTGGACCGAACAACTTGACAGTATTTCCCTACTTCTGGTTCTTTAGTGGACGTGGCTATCGCGAACACATCATGCCACATCAACTTGAAGCCTTCAAAATGGCAGAACGTGCAAACATGAACACAAAACGTCTGGTACTGGCGATGGTTATTGCTGTTGTCTTCGGATCTCTTGCATCATTTTGGGCAACACTGAGTGAACTCTACCGTCTCGGAGGCGCAATCACAGGCGCAGGCGGTGGCATCGGACCATCGGTCGGACATATCGGGCAATTCGGTTGGCTTGCCGGTCTATTTGCCTTTCCGCGCGACCCAGACATCCCCGCTATGTCCTTTATGGCAGGAGGTATGGGTTTCACCTTCTTCCTCATGGTCATGCGAATGCGTTTCATCTGGTGGCCCCTCCATCCAGCAGGCTACCCCATCTCCATGACAGGGGGTGTCGGCTATTTTTGGAGTTGTTTGGTTATTAGTAGTTTCCTCAAGTGGATGGCACTCCGATTTGGAGGACCGGGTACTTACCGAACGATGGTCTTTTTCTTCTTCGGTGTTATTCTCGGTGAATATTGTGTCGGTGCCTTCTGGAGTGTTCTAAGCGTTATTATTCGTGAACCTATCTACGACTTCGCACCGGGCTAAAAAGTTGCAAAGTGTGCTAAAGTGCCTAAAATTGATGTGTCGCTCGGATAACAACTTGCAAACTTTAGCCTTACTTTTAAACTTGCAAACTTTACCTTGCCGATAACCACTTAGAATTTATGATAAAATTTCGACTGATTTATTTTTTTATTTTAATAGCAAGCCTCATACCAGCCACAATCACTTTTGCAGCGGACGAAGGTGCCCATGCCGCTGAGTTCCTCAGTCACGGTATTGGTGCCCGTGCACTGGGAATGGGAGGCGCGTTTGTTGCTATCGCTGACGATGCAACGGCTACTTACTGGAACCCTGCCGGACTTACCAAAGTCAAAAAACATAGCTTCTCCGCTATGTACTCCGACACTTTCAGCACCGGAGATGGCAGTTGGCTGAGCAGAGGTCTGGTTACCTACAACTTCCTTAACTACGTCTATCAAATTGAGGACATCGGTAGCGTCGGTCTGAGTTGGATCCGACTCGGCATTGACGATATAC
>VXZL01000602.1:5825-12379 GCA_009845505.1 Candidatus Poribacteria bacterium
CACGACCTTTATTGACGTTAACAACAACGGCTTCCTCGGTGATTTTCAGGACAAAAACGGCAACGGTATCAAAGAAGAAGGGGAACCCTATATCGATAAGCCAGAAATCGCCGAGTATTTCAGTAATACCGATAATGCGCTGCTTATCTCCTATGCACGTCAAGTCCACCATAAGGTAGCCGTCGGCGGTAATCTTAAACTTCTCAACCAATCGATTTTTGAAAATAGCGGAAACGGCTTTGGCATTGATATCGGTTTGATTGCAGAACCCCACGAGGGTTTACGCGTCGGTGCAATGTTATTAGACGCAACAGGCACCCAGATACGTTGGGACACTGCAGACACACCGACGTTCACCCGTACGCGTCGATTCCGACTCGGTACGGCTTACCACTTTACGGTGCCACGTCTTGGTCAGGGGACCATCGGTGCAGACATTGAAACCGACCAAGCTGACCTGGAGGTAGGTGGCGGCGGAGGCGGACTTGTGCCACGTATCGGTGCGGAATATTGGCTCTTTAATATCGTCGCGCTCCGTGGCGGTTGGAATGGATACGGACTTTCTGCGGGTGCCGGGCTCCATTTACGGGTAAATGCGATGTCGTTTTTTATCAACTACGCTTTTAATACCCACACTCTCGGCGGTTCACAGCGTATCTCTGTTTCTGGGGAATTCTAACTTTAACAGGACTTACGCAGCGTGCTCTTTTGTAGCATAGGAGACCGTTGGTTTCCTGTGCACTGAAAACGTCTCTGTTTTTGAGAGTTTACCCGCTAACGGAACGTCATATCGTCAAAATTACGTAAACCCTGTGTAGTATAAATAATCCAAGATTCCACTTTGTAGCATAACCTGTTAGGTTGTGCCACTTCCTGCTGAATAGGAAAAGAGACGACTCGATGAAAAATAGATGCTTTTCGATTTTACTAATTGGGTTTGTGATTTTTGTTTTGCCATCAAATACCTTCGCCCAAGACGACCCGCAGTGGCACCTGCCCGAGGGTGCGAAAGCGAGACTCGGTAAAGGAGACATAAATGAGATAACGTATTCGCCGGATGGCACACTTTTGGCAGTAGCGAGTAGCATCGGTATCTGGATATACGACACACAGACCGGTGAAGAAGTTGCTCTGTTTGTCGGACATACGGAGTCGGTTGCAAGCGTAGCGTTTTCACCGGATGGCAATACCCTCGCTTCGGGAAGTGGGGACGACACCCTCCGTTTGTGGAACGCACACACAGGCAAACACCTCCGAACACTATCAGGACATACGGTTTGGGTCCGTAGTGTAGCATTCAGTCCAGATTGCACTACTATCGCATCGGGAAGTTCGGACAATACCCTCCGTTTGTGGAACACACAGACAGGCACACATTTACGAACACTATCAGGACATACAAACCGGGTCTATAGCGTAGCGTTTTCCCCGGATGGCACTACTATCGCTTCAGGAAGTTGGGATGGCACGGTGCTGCTGTGGGAGTTGGTTCCCTCTCCTACATCGAATGCGATACTCAGTCTTTCACCTGCCGCACCACAATCCCCGGCTACCGGACAACAACTGACCCTCTCCCTCAAAATCGCGGACGCTGAAGACATCGCAGGTTACCAAGCAACAGTATCATTTGACATCTTTGCACTCCGATACATTGAGAGTATGAACGGCGATTACCTACCTGCAGGTGCGTTCTTTATTCCACCTGTCGTTGAAGGCAACACCGTGACACTTGCAGCCTCCTCACTCGCTGGTGAAAGCGATGGGGACGGCACACTTGCAACGATTACGTTTGAAGTCATTGCCGTCAAAGCCTCCACCGTCCGATTAACCGATGTGCTACTGACAGACCGTTCCGCTGAAAGTTCAACGCCGCAGATAGAAAACGCTGAGATTTCGGCACCTCCACAACTGTCCACGGATGTCAATAAAGACGGTATCGTCAACGTTATTGATCTGACCTTGGTTGCTGCTAACTTCCGGAAGACTGGCGCAAATGATGCGGATGTCAATAATGATGGGGTTGTCAACGTCATTGACTTGACGCTTGTCGCTGCAGCATTCGGTAATACCGCAGCCGCACCGGAAATTTGGAGTCTTCCGCCTGAGGACACACCGACAAGCACACAAGTGAAGCAGTGGCTAAGTCAGGCACGGCAGATGAACCTGTCGGACACAGACTTCCAACGGGGTATCCGCGCCCTGGAACAACTTTTGGCAGTGCTGACCCCGAAAGAGACAGTCCTTCTGCCAAATTACCCGAACCCATTCAATCCGGAGACCTGGATCCCTTACCATTTAGCAAAGTCGACAGGGGTGACAGTGACCATCTATGCAGCAAACGGGGCAGTCGTTCGCACATTCGCTTTAGGACATCAGGTGGCGGGTGTGTATCAAAGTAAAAGCCGTGCGGCGTATTGGGACGGTAAAAACGCACTCGGTGAACTTGTCGCAAGCGGCGTATATTTCTATACGCTAACGGCAGGCGATTTTAAGGCGACTCGGAAGATGTTAATTCGGAAGTAATTTGAACTGATACAATTGGGGGCCGTTAGGTCGTGGGTACTTTGCTAGAAAATAGATGAAAAGATTGGTATATTTTCTGCAGAAAGTGGTATAATATTCTCAGTTTGGGAACTTAATCCTTTTATCACAAACATAAAGGATAAATAATGGAACATCAAGTCACACTCAACATTCCGGATGCTGTCTATCAACGCGCTCACCAAATTGCAGAAAGGCAAGGTGTCAAATTAGAAAATGTCCTTGTTGGCATCTTGCGGGCATATTGGTCTCCTACCAATGAAAAACATAGGCAGTGTCTACATCCCCGCCTTGAAAGACGGGGTTTTGACACTGAAGATTATGATAACACTCCCACAGAGCAAAATCTTAGCAGTCATTGGGTCCTTATCATCCTCAGATTGGCAAGCAGTGAAGGCGTGCATCCGCAAAGCAATATCAGTATGAATGCTTTAGAATTTAGTATCTCCGATTCGAGAGTCCAATTTTCGAGCATTCCAACAAGGGTTAGAGACCTAGTTGATTCCGTACTTTCTTAAGCTGAGCTCATGGCATGTACGATAAACATCTTTATATCTCCCAGAACGAATTTTTACATGCAATTTAAATATTTATGCGCTACTCTAATCTTTTTATTCAGTCTTTTGTACCCAAGTTTTGCGCAGCAGCAACCCATTGTCCTGAGGCACGGTGGTACTGTCCAATCGGTGGCGTTCTCTCCAGTCGATAATACCCTTGTCGCCAGTGCCGGTGGACATAATACCATCAAACTGTGGAACTTACACCAGAATACCGTCAAAGCACTCACGGATCATAAAGCCAAAGTCAATTTGGTCGCATTCTCTCCAAATGGCAAATTGCTCGCAAGTGGGAGTGAGGATAGAACCATTAAAATATGGGATGTCTCACAGTGGGAAAATATTGAGATCCATGAACCTGTTACCGTCTACATGCCTTATCCAATCCAAACAGTTGCATTCCATCCGTATGGGCAACTTCTTGCTGCCTCCGGTAGACATGTAAAATTATTAGATATAGTCAATCAGACCGAGAGTGCGCCACTTAGACACAATGAGTGGGTCTGGACACTCGCTTTTTCACCCCATGGAAGGTACCTCGCCACAGACGATGGCATAAAAACCACTGTGAAAATTTGGGACACTCAGCAGAAACAAATTACCGCTATCTTAGAAGGGCATACTTCAGACATCAACTGTGTTAAGTTTTCTCCCGACGGTCGGACGTTCGCGAGTTCCTCGTGGGGTAGAGAAATCAAGTTATGGGATGTTTCAAATTGGGAACGCCTTCGCACGTTTCATACCAATGGAACGGCTGCTATTGATTTCTCTCCCGATAGAAGCATTCTTGTCAGTGGCGGGTCAGAAGAAGTAAAACTCTGGTCTATTGACAGTGGTGAAAATATAGCCACACTGTCAGGTCACAGAGATTGGGTTAGAGGCGTTGCTTTTTCCCCGGATAGCAAAACCATCGCCAGTGGTGGTGAAGGGGGTATGGTTCACGTCCAGAACGTTAAGCGTCTTTTAGAATTAAAGGGTCAACGAAACACTGTCCGCCTCATCTATTTTCTTCCACGTGACCGTTCTCCTCAACCCGACATAGACACCAAATTAGATAAGTTGATTAAAGATGTTCAACAGGTTTACATGAATCAGATGGACTACTACGGGTTCGGCAGAAAAACTTTTCAGTTTGAAACCGATGCAACCGGTAAAGCCGTCGTACATCGTATGATAGGTAAGTTCAAGGATGAATACTATCACGATAAGTCTAACGCAGTTTGGGACGAAATAGATGAACGCTTCGACACATCACAAAATATCTATCTTGCCGCCTTAGATATCAGCACTGACCTCCTTGATGGGTTTGCGGCTGGTTTTGGGGGGCATAATGTATCTGGTGGAACAGCACTTATTCCAGCCGCTCGAGAATATTTTGGCAGCGACTTAGGAGTTGCTATAACTGCTCATGAACTCGGGCACGCTTTTGGGTTGCATCACGACTACCGTAACAATTTGAAGCCGTGGATAGATTTATACACGACTGACCCTATGATTACCTCCATTTGTGCCGCCGGGTGGTTGGATGCCCATAGCTATTTCAATACCAACAAGACCTACTTTAATGAACCTACAACCATCGAAATGTTGTCGCCTGTCGGAGTTTCCTCATCCAACCCCCATCTCCGCTTCAAAATAGCCGACCTTGATAGCCTCCACCAAGCACAATTATTCTCTAAAGTTGAATATGAAAACACACGTGAATTTAGTATACTTGGCTGTAAACCCTTAGATGGGACGAGCAGCATTGTCGAATTTGTCACGGACCAATTGACACTGACAACCAAGTCTGTAACGCTTCGGGTTATAGATGCGTATGGAAATTTCACAGAGAAGGCGTTCCCGATCCATACTTCCACTCTGCTGCCTGTGGATGTGAATGTGAAATAGTTAACATTTAAATTGAGAGACATCTACAGGCTTGTTTGTTCAAAAGCCGCATCCGTCCCTACCTCAATCCGCACTGGTGCTAAATACGGACGGATGGCTTCCGTATCCACACGCACACCGAGTCCCGGAAATTCTTTTATCCGAACCATCCCATCGGCTTCAACAGGAAACGGGTCTGCTATCAAGCACTGCGATAATTCTGAGCCCGCTGCCGGATATTCTAATAGCTCGAAATCAGAGTTCGTTGCAAACACATGAAGTGCAGCAGCGAGGCTTAGATGGCTTTTGAACGTGTGATTGACGTACTGAATATCGTGCCGCTCTGCAAGTCGACGCACCTGAAAAGATGGCATAATTCCACCGATGCGTCCAGCGTCAATCTGCACGAACTGGATCCCCCCATACACAATCAAGTCTTCAGCCATTCGATAGGTGTTTGATCCTTCACCGGCGGCGATCGGGACGCTTGGACCTTTTTGTGTCAGAGCACCGTAGGCATCAACGGCATCGGGGGCAAGCGGCTCCTCCAACCACGTCGGAGAAAACTGCGCAAAAGCTTCAGCACGTCGGTAAGCCGTTTGGTGATCGGTTCCCCAAACAACACCCGCATCAATCATAATTTGGGCATCCATTCCCATGCCTTCGCGCGCCGCACGCACAAGCGCAATGTCATTCGCTTCGCCGAATTTACCCATCGGTCCCCAACCAAACTTCGCAGCACGATATCCCTGTTGGCGCAATTCTGACGCGATATGATAGGTTTCTTCAGGTGTGTCCCCGAAAAGAACAGAGGCATACGGCAGTTTAGGATATGGTGTGTCAGATGTTCCTGACATCTCCGCAAGCAGCCGGTAAACGGGTTTTTCCAACCTCTGGCCAACAAGATCCCACAGAGCAATCTCAGCACCACTATAGGCATGCTCTATCTGTTGAATGTCCAATCCGTTTCGTAGTGTCTTTTCGCTCAACTGAACCACATCGTCGGGACTCTCAAGCGTCTCACCAATCAACGAAGTACGGATATTGATGATATTGCCGTGGGACATCGGGCAGCAATAGACAGCAAGACTTACCAAAGGCGAAGCATCGCACTCTCCCCACCCTTCAAGCCCAGTATCCGTGCGGACCCGCACCAAGAGTGTATCTTGCGTTCCATCAGCAGCGGTTGTGATGTCAGGCATCCGTAGATAAAACGGATCAACTGCCGTAATTTTCATATTTACCCACTCGCAGGATCCGCCGATTGACCATTATCTTCTTCGGAAACAACCTGTGGCATTGCATCGTCGGCTTGGCTGCTCCGCGCAACCGCCAGAGAGCGCATCACAGAAATGAGAAACCAGCCTAACAATCCGACCCCCGCACCAATACCCATCGCAATCCCTGCGCCTCTGGGTGTGGCGATCTTCTCCAATGTTTCTTCGTCTAACTCACACGAAACACCTTCAATATGTCTGATGGCAATCGTCCGCCTGTCACCATCTTCCACATACTCAATAGCGGGTGCGGTGTTACTATCTATTTTGATATCGGCACTTCCCGAAGGCGTACGAAGTTCCACTGTGT
>VXZL01000042.1:0-6469 GCA_009845505.1 Candidatus Poribacteria bacterium
AATGCTTCTGTAAAACTTTTGCAGAAGCCTCGCCCTTTAGGACGGGGTCTATCACAGGACTAATGTATGCGTCAATGGTTCCCAACCCAGCAGACGTTTTGCTTTCGAGAGATTAATCTCCCTCTGTTCATGGTCGCCAGCAATGAAAAACGCATCAAAGCCTTCGTGTTCAACCGAAATAGCGGCGAGATAGGCGCGCGCCAGGTCTTCTTCATCCGTCCACCAGATATGCACTGAGGAATCTTTCGGTTGGGGGTAACGCTCAAGCCACTGCTCGCGTGTAGAGGGTCCTGTAATCCGTAGCGCAATCAGTGACATACCGTGTTCACGCGCAAAGTATTCGCAGACCTGCTCCCCAAATCCCTTCGTGAGTCCATAGACCCCCGGATTATCACGCGGCACAACATCTTCATAAGGGAAATTGTTGCGTGTCCGTTCATGGACAGTAAAGGTGCTTGTGTAGACTGCATGCCGAATGCCCATTTCTTTCGCAGCGTGTAGTACGATATGCAGCCCCTTTGCGTTCACCTCATAGTTTGCGACAATATCACTGAAATCGGCGGCAGAGGACCGATCGCTCGTCGGTTGTAGCATTACCATATAGACAAACGTGTCTATCCCTTCCAATGCCTTCTGAACAATATCGGGATCGGTAACAGAGCCTTGGATATATTCTATAGATGTATCTTTTGGCGGATTAAGGTCAAGCACTCGAAAATTGTGATCACTTTTCATGTAAGGGAGTGTCATCGTTCCAACATGTCCGGAACCGCCTATCAGTAAGACGTTCATGCTTAGTCTCCTATTTTGAACGTGCGATAAATCGCACTACTACAAGCGGATCCGTTCGTAGTAGGGCAATTCATTGCCCGTCAACTACCGAAATATTTATTGAAACCTTATAAAGATTATGCTACAGAAACTTTAGTACTACTCTTGATACGCATACGCCCGGTGCTGAATCCGCAAATCAAAATCGTCCTTTGGATCCCACGTCGGCATATCTGATGGCACTTCGTAAGCAAACTGCTCTGTATCCGAAGGGTAGGGATTCGTACGGCGTTCGTGAAGGGCGCGTTGATAGAGTTTACAGCGTTGCGTCAGGAATTCCGATTGCCACCACTTATACGTCTCATTCCATCGCGGGGTACGCTGATCAAAATAAATAACCCGGCGGAGTGTCTCGCTTGTATTGATTTTACTGCCGTGCAAGACCTTCGTATGGTGAAGCAGAATATCACCGGGTTCGACCTCTGCTGGCACTGCATCCGCACGTTCAAAATTGACTTCACCTTTATCAATAATCTCTTGTGCCTCTTCAATCCCCCAGAGATGGCTCTTCGGGATGACCCAGACACATCCGTTATCAACGGTGGACGCATCTATGTAGATATCGATATTGAAAATCGGATGATTCTCACGGATTGCATTGCCGTCCCTATGCCACCGCACAGAAGAACCGTGTTTCGGCAGTTTGAAAACCAGGGATTCATAGCACGGTATAAAATCCGGTCCAACGATCCGATGGAGCAGATCCCCGATGAAAGGATGTGCTAACAATCGCAGGGAGAATTCGTTCGGATGCGAGTGCAAATAGGTTAAGTAATACGGAATACCTTCCGGTCCACGGTTGCACCATGGGTCTGCCGGTCCACCCGCCAAAATCTCGTCAATGAGCCTTTGACTTTCGTGTTGTATAACGGCAAGTTCATCGGGTTGGATGACACCTTTCAAGATAAGATAGCCGTTATCGTTGAAGAATTGAATTTCGTTATCAGTAATTTTTTTCATTTTTTATCTATGTGCCTCCTGAGCATCATTCCATTTTATTCCATGATGGTGTTTGGTGAGTTCATAGCATCTTTGGGAATCTGTTGGGTTTCTTATCCTGCCTGAATCCAATCAAGCCGTCGGAATCGGACTATCAGCAATCGCGGTGTGCCACGCCGAGACGAATGCTTTCACAGATTGGTATCGCAACGCTTTATCTGTGTTTGTTGCCTTTTTCGCGACCTGCCACATAGCCTCGTTCCCTTTCCAGTCATTCTGGGAATCGCTACTATTCGCAAGCAGCACAAACGCCGTCCGACCTAACATAAAAACATTTGTTCTTTCGTCAATTCGCTCGCCTTTCTGAAACTCCTCTGGTGCCATAAAACGGCTTGAACCGTACAAGCGTCCTCGGTCATTTACGAAAGGTGCTGGATGGTAGTGATCGAAGTCGTACAGATGTATCTGTTTTTTCCCAAAGTCATAAATAATGCAGCCATCATAAAAATCTTCAGCGATGAAACCTCTCTTTTCAATAAGGAGGTGAACATCATAAATGACATTAAGTGCTGCGATAATCTCATCCGCTGGCAGTGCGCAAAACCTATCACGTGGATGGATTTCCCCGTCACGCAGTTCTCTTTCAGGACGCAAACCTTCGCCATCTACCCAGTTGTAGACCAGCGTGAACCCGTCGGGAGTGGTGAAAGTGTTGTGCAATTCAGGGAGTGCCTCGTGCTGGACAGCGGCGTGGAAACGAACGGCTTGCTTGAGCCATGTAAGGGTTTGAGGTGTATTACCGTGTTTAACGAACCAACGTTGGTTATCCACCGCTGCTTGGAACGATTGACATCTTGAGTCATGCTCTGGAAACCGAAACTTAACTTCACCAATCTGCTTTAAATAGTCATGGATATTTGTGTCAATCTCCGCAATATCCAGAAGTGGATGTTGGGTGGGCATTCAGTTGTCCTCAGGTATGGCAAAACGACTTCTTAATCATTTTGCAAGGTAAAAATAGCGGATACTAAAATATCTGCTTGCATGCTTTATCAAAATAGTATATCATATATCTGGACAAAATTTAACCTCATTTTCAAGAAAACCCAAAATTCGCCTTTATGTAACATAGCGTGCTATAGCAGATACAGGACCCCTTTTATGCGACATAACCTCTTCGTTCCGAACAAAATGCCTTATGCCAAAGGAAAAAACCGCCCGGATGTACCGTGTATTCTATGTGCCATCGTCGAAAAAAATGAAAAAGTTCAACGGCTTGAGGTACATCGAACTGATCGCTTTACAATTTCGCTGAATCTCTATCCTTACAGTCCAGGGCATCTCTTAATCTTTCCGAATCGGCATATTCTGGATGTCCGAGAATTAAGCCAAGAAGAGGTCCAAGAGCTTCACGAACTCCAATGCCTCTGTTTTGAGGTGTTGACGTGTGCCTATCAGCCACGGGGCTACAACGTAGGTTATAATATGGGAGATGCCTCCGGTGCCAGCATCGCGCATTTGCATCTACACGTTGTCCCTCGATATCCGCGTGAATTAGGGTTCATGGATGTTATAAGCGGTGCCCGTATTATCATTGAAGATCCGAACGCGACGCAGGAAAAACTCGTAGAAATATTTCAGGAACTGACAACTATTCAAGAAAGGAAACCAGAATGAGCAATCTCGCTTATGATTTGTTAGCCGAAACTTTAGAGAAACAGGGAATACAGGTCGAGGCAGTCAAAGCCCAACTCAAACAACAACACATTGAAACCCCCTCATGGGGTTATGGTAATTCCGGCACCCGATTCGGTGTGTTTGAACAACCCGGTGCAGCCCGAAACGCTGCGGAACGTCTGGAAGATGCTGCCACCGTCCACCGTTTCACCGGTATCGCCCCTACTGTCGCACTCCACATTCCGTGGGATAAAACAGATGATTGGGGGGCATTGAAGCAATACGCCGCTGAAGTCGGTATCGGTATCGGTGCGATTAACCCAAACGTCTTCCAAGATCAAGCGTATAAACTCGGAAGTGTCTGCAACCCGGATGCCGTTGTCCGCCAACTTGCAACCGATCACATGCTTGAGTGTGTTGAGATCATGGAAAAAACTGGGTCTGATCTGCTCAGTTTGTGGTTCGCAGATGGCACGAACTTCCCAGGTCAGTCAAACTTCAGAAAGCGCAAAGGTTGGATGCAGGACGCTTTAGGCGAGGTCTACGATGCACTTCCAGAAAACACTCGGATGCTCATCGAATATAAATTCTTTGAACCCGCATTCTACCACACCGACCTCCCCGATTGGGGGACCGCCTACCTCATGGCGACCAAACTCGGTGAGAAAGCGCAGGTCCTTATCGACTTAGGACACCACCCACAAGGCACAAATATTGAGTTTATTGTCGCTTACTTAATAGACGAGGGAAAACTCGGTGGATTCCACTTCAACTGTCGGAAGTACGCAGACGACGACCTGACCGTCGGCTCTATCAATCCACAGGAACTCTTCCTGATTTACACCGAACTCGTTGCCGCAGAACTCGATCCTGACACAGAAACCGACATCGCCTATATGATTGACCAGAGCCACAACCTGAAACCGAAGGTCGAGGCGAGCATACAATCCGTCTGCAATCTGCAGAAGGCGTACGCAAAGGCACTTCTTGTTGACAGAGACGCTCTCGCAGCGGCTCAGGACGATGCAGACCTTGTTGAAGCGGAATCTATCCTCCAACGTGCCTATGAACTGGATGTGAACCCGCTACTGGAGCAGGTCCGCTTGGAGGTGGGACGCGATCCACACCCGTTGGCAGCTTACCGGAAAAGCGGTTATTATGAGAAAATTAGTGCTGCTCGCGTCGGGGGCGAAAGCCAGGGCTGGGCATAGGTGTCCTTGACAGCACTAACGACTTGTAGGCGCGTTTTCATGAGGTCTCAATAAATATTTCGGTAATCGACGGGCAATGAATTGCCCTACTACAAACGAGTTTGTTCGTAGTAGTGCGATTCATCGCACGTTTTCCAACCCAAGCGTATCTGAGTTTTTTACTTCCTCAAACCTCACCAGCAAAGTTGATAGGAAATATGACCAAAATTAAAATCGGAATTATCGGTTCAGGAGGGATGGCACGCCACCATCTCACGCGATTCGCCGCTATGGAAGCCGCCGACCTTGTGGCAATCGCTTCCAGAAACGAACAGATAGGCACGCAACTCGCCACAGCGCATAAGGCAGCCTTCATTCCCGAATGGAGGCATCTTATTGAACGCGAAAATATAGATGGGATCGTTATCTGCACGCACAACGACAGCCACGGTGAGATTGCCCTCGCGGCGTTACAAGCAGACAAACACGTCTTTGTAGAATATCCGCTTACCAGTGATGTCAGTGAGGGAGAAGCGGCGTTGAAACTTGCCGAGAAGCGCGGGCGTGTGCTACGGGTCTCGCATCCAGAGGCGGTCTCCAACACCCACAAAGCACTCAAGGAGAAAATAAGTGAACTCGGCGACTTACTTCTCACTTCCTTTGTACGCCTCACACCCGGTCGCGGTGCCCGTCCTGAAATTCTCTTCAACTTACCCGTATCAGGAACGCCTGCCCACTTCTTCATCTATCATATCTATCCGATTGTAGATTTCTTTGGGGGTGCTGCGTCTGTCAAGAAGAGTGCTGTCTACGAAGGGTTAAGGGAGGATGGGCGATACGATAGGTTTGTCAACACACTTACTGTTGAGTTCAAACGTGGCGGTATTGGACAATGGACATGGGCAGGCGGGGTCGCTATTAACGCTGCCGAAGAGCACGAGCGATACGTTCTCACCGAAGGCACAATCAGCGATGCGGGTGGCGAATGGCACTGCACGTCCCCTGCTGGTGTGACACCGCTCTCAATACCAGATTCACCACAACCGACACTACAAGAGTTGTGGTTCTCCGAAATCCGGGATGCTGCACATCAACCGCCTTGTTTGGCGGACGCAGCAGTGGCACTTGAGGCGATCCGCATCAGCCTTGCGTCTGGGTAAGCTATGCCAAGGTCCGTTGAAACCACTCAACCGACTTGGCGATAACCGCTTGCTCCGATGCAACAGTGTTAAAAGTGTGGTCCCCCTGATCAATGATTTCAAGTTCCGTCGGTGCCTCACGCCCACGCATCAATTCGTAGTACCGTTTCCCGTGAGAGACCGGCACGACATCATCAGCACTCCCGTGGATGACGAGGAGCGCGCCCCTAAACGCCTGAAGGGTGGCAGAAGGCGATATTTTGGGAAGTTCCTCGTAGAACGCCTTCCCGACGATGTTTGGGTTAGCAAGTGCGAGTTCCTCTGGCGTTGGTGTATTTTTGGCTCTCCCTAAAATTTCATTTTTTCGATCTGGCGGATCATCCGAGAGCGGTGCCCACATCACCGTTGACTTCACGCGGGCATTTTGACCGGAGACAAACGCTGCAACACATCCACCCATACTCAATCCGAGAATGCCAATTCGTTCAGCGTCTACACCCGGCATAGCAGTGAGTACATCAATTGACTTGATGGCATCCGAAACCTCACCACCGATAGTCATCTCTGAAAAATCGCCTTCGCTGTCCCCGGAACCCCGAAAGTCGAAACGTAGCACGTAAAATCCGATAGCCGCAAGTTCCCGTGCCGTCTTAACAAATATTCTATGCGGTTCAACCTTCGTGCCGGTGAAGC